>PEWF01000111.1:12245-13738 GCA_002779595.1 archaeon CG07_land_8_20_14_0_80_38_8
GCGCAACACTACTGACATTGTAAAGTCAACTAATATTGTCTCGTCAACTAATGGCGTGGTGATTGAGAACAACGGCACACTTGTCATTGAGGGTTTTGATTACGAATTGCCGGTTAGCAGCGTTGACGCGTTTTTCATAAGCGGCGCAACAGTGGATTACTCTCTTGTTAATAATACTATTGTTTTTCACGTGCCTGAATTGGCTCCCGGCGAGTCAGTCACTCTTGCTTACGAGCTGAATTATTCAGTATTATACTTACTGCCTTTCTTGGTGCTCGGGGTTGTTTACTTGATTTATTATTTCACTAGGACTGTGAGCGTTAAGAAGGAAATTTTCGAATTCAAAAATTATCATAACGCGGTGAATTTCAAAGTAGTAATTAACGTGAGTAATGTGAGCAGGAATAAAATCAGCAGGGTTAGGGTGAAGGAATTTTTGCCGCTTATTATCAGCGAAGTTTATGATTACGGCACTTTGAAAGGAGAGTTGAAGAAGGACAAAAAAAGCAGGAAGTTCATTGAGTGGGATATTGGCAAGTTAAAGCCTGGCGAGAACGTGATATTGTCTTACAGGATGAGGAGCAAAGTCGGCTTCATCGGCGAATTAAAACTCAAGAAGGGATTAGTGGAAGTATTGGACGCTGAAGGCGAAACAAAAACAACAATCACCACCAACAAAATCATAATAGACGTGCGACCAAAAACAACCAAAGACGAAGAAACAAGAGAAGAGCACAAAAAGAAATAAGAAAAACTTTAAAAAACACTTAATATCTTATTATTAATTATTGCTCTGGTAGTCTAGTATGGTCTAGGACATTGGCCTGTCACGCCGATAACCTGGGTTCAAATCCCAGCCAGGGCGACTTCTTTTTGGTTCCACGCCTTACACTCGTGTTTAAATACTTCTTTAATAGCAAAGGTGATAGGTATGAAAGATAATTGGGTGCTGCACGGTTATTACAAACAATTAGAAAGCAAGTTAAGAAGAATTAAGAGTTGTGAATTATGCAGTGAAATAAATCAGAAGTATTTCTTAGAGTACGCAGATTTCTTGTTAGCTGAAGGTTTAACAGTTCCAAGAATAAGCAAGTGTTTAAGACTAGCTGTTAAACTTGATGAAGTGCTAAATAAGGATTTGAAAAAATTGGATAAGAAGGATGTAATTCATTATTTAGGATTTATTGAAAAGAGCAAATATAGTGATTGGACTAAGAATGATTTCAAAATTGGCTTAAAAAAATTTATACGCTGGTTACATAATGATAAAGAGCCAGATTACTTGAAAATGGTTAAGACAGGAGTAAGGGATGCGAATAAGTTATTGCCCCAGGAGATACTCTCTGAAGAAGAAGTTTTGAAACTCATCAGTGAAAGTCCCAGTGTTAGGGACAAAGCTTTGATTAGTTGCTTGTATGAGAGTGGTTGCAGGATAGGAGAAATACTCACTCTTAAATTAAAGCATGTTGTATTTGATGAGTATGGAGTAATAC
>PEWF01000037.1 GCA_002779595.1 archaeon CG07_land_8_20_14_0_80_38_8
TGAGCGGGTGCGTAAATATTGACACAAACATTAATTACAGAAGGAACGGCTTGATGAACATTAACATTACATTCTCAGCAGATGACTCCGAATACGCGGAAGGAATTTCACAGGGCTTGAAGAATGTGATTGTGAATCCTGAATTAACAAACCAAGTATACTATTATAATACGAGCGATTCATTCACTTACTCATTCATTAACGTGAAACCCACAAATACTTTACTGATATCTAATGATTCCAATATTGGCATGAGCCCGTTCATTAATGAATCAGGCTTCAGCGTCAGCGAAGAATTCATTTTCCCGTATTACGTTTACAATTGCACTATTATTTTTGAGAATGATGAGGACTTATCGCAGATTAATGATTTGAACATGAGCATAGGAGAATTTTACAACGCAGTTTACGACGTCTCATACGCTGTTAATGTCTTCGGCACTATCACAGCAACTAATGGTGATTTGACAAGCACTACTGGCGCGCATTACAATTTTGACTACACGAATCCTGAAAATTTTTACGTAACATTCAGGGACTTCTTCCTATTCACGTGGCTGGGAAAACTCGGGCTGATGTGAAAAATTTTTTAAATAACCAATTTTCTGCGTGATTCTTATGAGCGAGAAAAAGACTGAATCTTTTTGCGAATGACACATTAGTTCTGATTTAGAAGGAGGAACATTATACTGCACTGCCCACCTGAATGAAGGATTATTCCTTAAATGCTACCTTACTTTGAAGAATATACAATTTGGTGCAGAACCCGGCTGCAGGACGAAAGTATTGTACATTTCCTCTACTTCAAGCCATTACAAGGATGCCTGCAAGGATTTTAAACCAGTCAATAATTTATTAGCATTATTAGGCATTAATAGTTTTGAAGAGCTTGCAAAAGAAAAATACTCATGGTATGATTAAATAATACTTCTTTTTAAAACTATAACTTTTTTAAAACAATAGTTTTCTAGTAATATTATTGCCGGGGTGGCGGAGCGGTTTAACGCGCAAGCCTGGAAAGCTTGTCATCACCAGATGGCCTGAGTTCGAATCTCAGCCCCGGCGTGCATGCCAATACTTTTTTAAATTAGATTAGTTTTTAATTTGTTTATGAGCATTGAAGGGCAGAGGATGACTTATTTTGATGATAATGATGTCTTTCTCATAACAACAATAGGATTATTATCCCCTTACGAGTCAGGAAAAAGTGTTTCAAAGGAGGATTTGATTAAGGGAATCATAAAATACCAGAAAAAATATGGTGTAATGTATTTCAGGATTCATGCAGAGAATAATAAAAAAATGGAGAAATTAATTAAAAAAAATAAATACTCCCAATTAAGATTAACATACACTATTCCTCTCTCCTGGCCTTTTGACTTATCAGGCTCGCAGGAAATAAGTGATTTAGATACTTTACTGCAAGCATTAGTGTTTAATGACTCTCTTAAAGAAGAAAACAATAAGTATGCACTGTCAGGTATGGGTTATCTTTATTCGAGAGCAGTTAAATTATTCCCGGGAGAGGAAGAAGCAATAATAAAATGCTTTCAGAATACCGAATAATTTATATTAAATCCAGTAATTTAATAATTTTATGAGTGATTCTGGCTTGCATTACAGGTACTCCCTGAAAATGGAAGTTCCTGCAAGTGAATTCTTGGAGGAAAGCCTGAAAGAACTTAATGAATTAAGCGAGTTATTAGGAAGCGGGTTTACAGAAGATTACGTAAATATGAATCAAATGTTTAAACTATTGCAGGAGAATAAAAAGTACAAAACAATTATCCACAAGAACGGATTAGGAGAGGTTGATTTGGAATTAAGGGATTCAAACATTTACCTGCACGTGTTTGACTCAATAAAACCAGCACAATTATGGCTTCTTGAAGACAGCGTTATGAACTGCAGCATTGACTGGTACAAGCATTACAATCTTGTAAGGATTATAGAAGAAGGCGTTGAACCAATGCAGGAAGAGCAGGTAAAATGCCTGAAAAAATCAGCAGAATAAAGTAATCTTTTTATATTATCATTTTTTTTCAGTTGTTCAATTCATGTGGGACAAAATTCTCGAATCAGGAAGCAAAGATGATATTGTTTCAGAATTAAAAACGTTAAGCAGTTTATTAATTAAGTGCCGCGAAGTTCCGAGAAATTTTTTTGAAGAATTCGGCGAAAAATTAGGCAAAGACGGCTGGGTGAAGAAATTTTCAGTAAGAAACCCGCATGGAAAGGGCACTTACTGCGCTGAAGAATGGAACAGGAGCCAGAATAATGTTCTTGCAATAATTTTATGGAATAGTTATTATCAAGGAAGGGTAAAGTATGAAGGAATTGATGAAGAATCAATAGTCCATGTGAAATACGTATTTGAAAGGATAAGTTACGGTTCAGCAATTGAAACAATTACTAGAATAACTTACCCGACTATTGATGACATGAGCGATGACCTGTTCAGGAGAGGAACGGACTTGATTAAAACCGGAAGGAATGAGAATTTCAGCATGGACATAAAATTGTCAGAGTACGAGATTGAGAAAGGAGGAATAATAGATGGTAATGTTAAAATAATCCCCTTTGTGCCTTTGAAGGACGCGAAAGCATTAACTGACAGGTTTCAGCAATTGTTAAACGAGTATAAACAATAGGAATATTTTTTTAATACTCAGTTGCTTTCTTTATTGCTAATGGCTGACAGGATTAATGAAGCGGATTTGGCAAGGGAGTTAAATCCTCCTGATGATGACAAGAAGGGTTTGAAACTGCCGGGTTTAAGATTCAGCAAAAAATGGCTGATTCTGCCAATCAGTTTAATAATATTAATAATCATTGCTTACGTATTGCTGAATTACACTAATCTTATTTATTTAACGCCTTTCGGCGGAAGTGACGAATATTACGTTACAGCGCAGGCAATTAATGCAAGCGAGTGCTCCCAGGCAACAGCATTTATTATAAATGATGCGCAGGTAAGGCTGCAAAATACTGGATGTGATAATATTACTGCAGTGAATCTGACAATAAATGATGAAACAAAACAGTACATTCTGGCAGCAGCATTGCAGCCCAATGATTCATTAATTTTAATTGAAGATTTAAGCAAAATTTGATTAGAAACTTTTATAAGTCAAAGTTTCGCAATAGTATATTATTCATGGCAAAATCTAAAAAAGCAAAAAAACAGGAAAAAAATGAAGACCCGTTAGTTGCTGATTTGAAGAAAATTTTTGGGGAATTTTTATTGTCAGTGTGCAAAGTGGAATTCACGAAAGAGCCTGAAGAAGGAGAGGAAGCCAAGGAATTAAGCGTTCCGCAGACAGAAGAGGAAATAGTCGGTATTGTTAATGATTTAGTGGATGAGAAAGCGGAAAAATTAATGAAGAATTACAAGGGCAAAAAAGTAAGGATTCTGCCGCTAGGAGGTTTATGGCAGAGCTGTTACGACCAAAAATATGATTTAATAAGGAC
>PEWF01000033.1 GCA_002779595.1 archaeon CG07_land_8_20_14_0_80_38_8
CATTAAAACGTAAATTAATGAAAAGAACAAAGGCAGCAATACAACAGTCCATACCTGCTTCCTGTTCCTTATGAACAGCTTATACTCTTTTTTTAACAATTCAATTATTCTCATTTGCTCGCTAGCATTACCTCATCAAGATTAGGCTTCCTTAAACTGATTTCCTTAAAATCCCTGCCTTTGCCCTTAAGGAAATTATTAACAACATCCCTGTAATCTGCAGAGTCGAGCGCGAACTGCACCTCATTCCTGAACTTGTAAATAATCTTAACCTTTTTCAAACTGGAGAAATGCTTCAAAGTTTGGAAAAATTTTTTGCTCAGGCTGGAAAACTTAATATGATACAGGTAATTGAATCGAATCCTCTCCTTAATCGTATTAAAAGTCCCGTACGCGAATTTCCTGCCATTCTTCAGGATTAGCACGCGGGTTGAATAATTCTGCGCCTCCTCCAATAAGTGGGTGGTTAAAACAATAGTCACACCCCTGTTCCTCAAACTGGTTATGAAATCCCATAAAATCCTCCTGTTATAATAATCCAAGCCTGCAAACGGCTCGTCAAGAATTAACAATTTAGGATGATGCAGAGAACTTAAAATAATATTCAATCTTTTGCGCTGCCCTCCTGACAAATCCCTTGGATAATTATCCTTGAAACTGTCAATTTTCAGTTTCTTAAGGTAATCCGAACCAGTCCTTAAACCCTTATCCCTGCTGACGCCGTACAATTCAGAAAATAATCCAATATTCTCAATAATAGTCAAATCATCATAA
Organism: archaeon CG07_land_8_20_14_0_80_38_8; assembly: GCA_002779595.1. Classification (GTDB taxonomy): domain Archaea; phylum Nanobdellota; class Nanobdellia; order Tiddalikarchaeales; family Tiddalikarchaeaceae; genus CG07-land. The sequence goes on from PEWF01000033.1 coordinate 775, forward strand.
AAACTATCTTCCTGCGGGGAGTAGCCAATAATTCCCCTGCTGAAGAACAAGTTCCTGCCGAAAAAATGAACGATTCCATTGCTTTTCCTGTTCAAGCCAACAATAGTTTTTAACAAAGTGCTCTTCCCGCTGCCGCTTAATCCGATAACTGAAAAAATTTCACCCTTATAAACTATGAAATTAATATTGTTAAGAAAATTTTTCTCGCCATACTTATTGCTTAAATTTTTAACAAAAACAGCCTTGTCCCTGCTCATTTTCTGCGGCTTGTAAAAAACACTCTTAACTGCTTCAATCAAACCCATAACGATTCTAAAATACAAAGATTTTATTTAAAGGTTGGTTTCTATATTAACCCATTCATAAGCAAGCACTACTGAACTTATGGCAAGTATTACAAGAGCAGTCATTACAACGTACTGCAACAAGGTTGGTTCAACACCCACAAGCGCTGCCAATACCAGAAATAATACTGCCTGAGTTATGTACAAGAATTCTATTTTGCCGATATTCTTGTTCATTTCCTTTTTTTGGGATTTTGCCATAATAATGAAGGAAAGTATTGATTATTTATAACTTTATCGAAGCATAAAAACTTTAAAACCAGCCCGATATAATATTATGAATAATGAAAAAAGCAGTTCTTGTTCTGCTGCCCCTTCTGCTGATTGGCGCTGTTTTTGCAGAAGATGCAGGAGGCGCGGTAAAATCAATGAATATGGAAATAACAATAAATTCTGACTTAACAGTCACGCAGACATTAAACATTGAAGTAGTCAATACCCGCACAATGAAAACATCATACATTTACATTTTCTTAAGTGATACGCCATCTAATCTCCAGATAATTGACGAGAATAATACGGTGCTGAATTACACCTCATTCGTGGCAAACAACATTTACACTATCAGATTGCTGGATGAAATAATGCCCAACAGCTCAAAAAATTACATATTAAAATATAATAATGAAGGTATTGTCCAAAAATTTGACAATAATTACATATTTTCCTACTCATTCACTAGTTATTATGAGCTTGAAGATTTCACAATAAGATTAATACTGCCCAAAGGTTTTGGCATAACCTTAAAGGAAGGGAATACTGTTTCACCCCCGACTTCAAGATTATTCTCTGACGGGCAGCAGGTTATGATTGAATGGACAGAACAAGTGGATTACCTGGAAACAAAAACTTATCTAGTATTCTTTGAAAGAATAGCATTAATAACCTATTCCATAGGATTATTATTCCTGACCGGCCTGACATGCTTCATGTTGGGCGTAACTGCAGCTTATTTTGTTTTAAAACGCAGGAGGAAAGACATTGTCACAATGGCTTTAACAGCAGACGAGAAAAAAGTTGTTGACTACGTTCTGGAAAAAGGCAGCAATGTTTACCAGAACGATGCAGGGAAAGCTCTTGACTTTTCAAAACCCAAATTGTCAAAAATAGTCCACAATTTGGAGGATAAGAATATCATAAAATTAACGCCCAGCGGGAGAAAGAATACAATAACTATTAATAAGGAAATCCTGTAAGATAAAAAATAAAAAAGGAAGGAAAATGTTACTGTTAGTTGCTGTTTGCTTATTGTTTGTTGCTTATCTTTTTTGTAGTTTTCCTATCCTTATTCAACACACATCTTATTTTGCAAAGAATAATATTAATCGAAGCATATATAAATGATTCGCTTTAACTGTTGAAACAATATAATTGAACAATATTAAAAATGTTATTAAAATATTTTAAACGTTCAAAATGAACGTTTAAACGTTCAAAAGAGACATAATAAAATATAGTATAAATGGCTTTTTAAAGCCGTGGAATCTGCTTTAAACACGATTTAACCGTTAAGCTTATAAAACAGGGTTTAATTAAGGTTTTAGTAGAAAAACCATTTAAGGGGGTGTTAAAAAGCATGATGATTGTAAAAAAAGCAGCAAAAGAAGCGGCAAAGAAATTGGGAGTAAGATTCCCTGACAGCGCAATTGACGCATTAAGCAAGAAAGTAATGGACATAGTTCAGAAATCAGCAGACAGAGCAAAAAAGAACGGAAGAGTCACATTAAAAGCTTACGACTTTTAATTAAATAAGCTTTTTTATTCTATTTTTATTTTTAATTTTTTCACACCCTTTAAAGATTTAACGCTCTTCTCAATCTCATTAGTAAAATACGACACCATTGGGCAGTAAGGGGAAGTGGGCTGGAAAACAATGCTCACAACGCCCTTGTCAGCCTTAACATCCTTAATCAAGCCAGCATCAACAATATTCTCATCAAGATGAGGGTCAACAATATTCCTCAATTTATCCATAATATTATCCTTTAAAGTCATAGTTCAATCCTCGCATCACCGGGTATGAAATGAAACAATTCTTCGCTCTTAAAACTTCTGGAAAAAATGCTCAGCAGCCTCTTGCTTATCATGCCAGGATTCAAATGCCCGGGCAATAACTTAACCATTTCAACGCACCTGCCCTTAATCACGTCAGCAGGTCCTGCAATAATCTTCCCATCATCTCCATAGCCAATGCTGATTTCAGGCCAGATATTCCTGAACAATTCCTTCTCACCCTTAATGATGAAAGAACCATGCGAAACGTACTCCCCTGAAGGCGCGGACTTGCTGACCTGATGCTTCTTCACGCAGAACACGTCCGCAGGAATATTATTCCTCCACGCGCGGCTGTAAGCAGCAATGAAAACAGCGCACTCCTGCCTGTCCCTCTCGCCTGCATTAACGCCGTTTTTCAGCACGCCAAAAGGCGAACCGCTCATAGCAGTGTGAAAAATCAAGTCATTATCCTCGGCAACTTTCTTGATAAGGATTTCATTCTGCGTGGCATCCTTGCCGCACACTAGCAGAAAATTATCAGTTGTCATCATCCACCTGTACTTTTCAAACCATTCATTCCTCTCTATTTTCTCCTCCTTAACAACATCTTTTTCAACCTTAACACCGTCACTTTCAACATTGCTTATCATGCTCCTTGTTTCATCAATGCTTTCACGCGTGCCGCTTAACTTATTCCTTAATTTCTTGCTCTTCTCAAAGTATTCCTGCGCAACACTGCTCACGTCACTGTTCAAATCAATTGTGAACTTCTCACTATTAATATTCAGGGTAATGGTGCCTTCATGCTCATTAATGCTTTCAATGCTCTGGGCTTCACTGCTCCCATGCTCTTTCTCATTCTCAACCATTTTCTTAATCAGAACCCAGCTGACATTATTCTTGTTGGCATTCATGATTTTTTCCAGTATGGTGCTGATTAAGTCATAATTTGCAAAAACAATCTCCCCCAGGCGGGCATACTTTTCAGCATCATCCGCCAATTTCTTCAGATTCTCACTCTGCAGCCCCAAACGGTTCTCCAAATTCTTAATCTTGTCATCATAAACATTTTTCGCCTGCGATTCATAATCCTCCTTCTGGGAGCGCGAATAATAATAATCGCATGCTTCATTAAAAGTTTCAAACATTTCAAAATCATAACCCTCATAAGATTTTAACGGAAAAGGTGCGAAGTCAACAGCTTTCCCAGTCTTCAGAATCACGCACGGACGGATATTCTTGTAATGCTTAATGCTCTTGTAAATCAGGAAGAAAACCTCAAAAATCTTGTCAGATTCTTTTTTGTTCAGCATTGAAGGATTTTTCATTTTGTCAATCCCTGACAGTGCGCATAATTCCTCAGCATACTTCCCCCCAAGCCCGATATCAACAGCGAGGCACTTAACAAGCGAATCCTTATCGCTTGATTTCAAAGTCCTCCTGAACTCAATCTGGTCCAAATATAATTCCTGAAAATTAGGCAGAGGCAGTTCATACTTCTCACCAGGGCGTATAACCCTTCCCTTCATTTCAACAAACCTCAAAGAATTAATAATAACCATATTATTATTGCACACTATAATGTTTCCCTTGTTGAACAATTCAATGACAATGTTAAAATCCTCCCCACCCCTTTCAATCCTGAAAAAAATAACCCTTTCAAAAAAAGGCTGCTCCACAGCCTTAAGAACAGCGCCATTCATGTACTTCCTCATAAGCATTGTAAAATGGCTAGGATTATCAACAACTTCCCTTTTAAAACCAGTCAGGTGAATGCACTCACCCCTTAACACTCTAAGGGTTTTCTTGCCGAATTTTGAACTGTAAAACTTTACCAGCAATTCACCCTCAGAAGTATTGTAAAACTTGTTAATCCTCGAACCATTCAACGCTTCAAGTTCATTAACAATTACCTTAATATCAAAACCTGACTGCGCTTTCATATTTTAAATAAACAATCCTGCATACTTTTATAATTAACTGCCTTTTCCCCACTAAGTGATGATAACCCTGAAAATGGACATAATTGACGTTTCCGAGAAAGATGACATTATTTACCTGTACGGCGTGACTGAAAAAGGGGAAACAGCAATAATCAAGGACGAAAATTATTCCCACTATTTTTACGTATCATTTGACAAAAATGCAGACCTTGAAGCGTTAATTTTCCAAATCAGCGGGTTAATTTCCAGGAAAAGCGGGACAGAATGTACTGTGTTAAAAGTAAAACTTAAAACCTTGAAATTATTAGGCGAGAAAAAAGAATTCCTGAAAATAACAGTGAATAACAGCAAAGCAGTCAATGAAATAAGCGGGACGCTGAAAAACGTTGAAGGAATCGGAAAAACTTATGAAAAATACGTGAACTTTTCAAAAAAATACTTGTTTGACAAAAAATTAACACCCCTAAGAACAGTGAAAGTAATAGGCAATGAGATGGAAAAATTATCAGGCATTGACTATCACGTGAGCGCGGAAGAAATAATACAATTAGATGAAGAGGCTGAAAATTATAAAATTTTATGCTTTGACATTGAAACTTACAACCCGCAGGGCATCAGCGACGCTAACAAGCACCCAATACTAATGATAAGTTATGCAACAAGCACAGGAGAGAAAGGAGTATTAACCTGGAAGAACAGCCCTGAAAAATTTGCAAAAATTCTCGGCAATGAAAAGGAAATGATAGAAGAATTCCTGAAAATAGTCAGGAAAGAAAAACCAGCATTCATAGCCACTTACAGCGGGGACAATTTTGACTTCCCATACTTAAAGCAGAGAGGTAAAATTAACAAAGTAAGAATTGACATAGGATGGGACGGCTCACAGGTTGAAATAACCGGCAAAGGATTAAGAGGAGCATCAGCAAAAATTATCGGAACAGTCCACATTGACTTGTACCCATTCATTGCAACCACGATGGCAAACTACCTGAAAACTGACTCCTACACATTAAACGACGTATGCTACGAATTATTAGGGGAAAAAAAAGAAGACTTTGACGTGAACCAACTAGCATACTTATGGGACAAGAATGACATCAGCACCCCTTTAATTTACAGCTTAAAAGATGCAGAAATAACACTCCGATTAGCCGAGAAAGTCCTGCCATTATTGTTTGAACTTACAAGAATAATAGGGGTGAAACCCGGCGATGCCAGCAGGACAGGATTTTCAAAACTCGTTGAAAATTACTTGATGAAAGAGACAAGGAATTTTGATGAAATCATCCCCAGAAAACCCAACCATGACGAATTAACCGCAAGATTCGGGGAAACATACAAAGGAGGATTTGTTTACGAGCCAGTGCCGGGATTCTACGAAAACATTGCAGTCTTCGATTTCAGAAGCCTGTACCCCTCAATAATAGTCGCGCACAACATATGCCCCACAACCCTGAACGCCAAAGGCAGGGACGTTCATGTAAGCCCTGAAATAAAAGTTAACAATAAAATGCAGAAATTCAAGTTCGCCAAAAAACCTGCAGGATTCATACCAATATTAGTGAAAGGCTTAATTGAAAGACGAAACAACATAAAAACAATACTGAAACAGGCAAAGAAAGACACGCCGGAATACAATATTTTATCTGCCAGGCAGAACGCCATAAAAATATTAACAAACGCGACTTACGGCTACTTAGGATTCCCGCAAGCCAGGTGGTATTCCCTGCCATGCGCTGCAAGCATAACTGCATGGGGCAGGCAGTACATAAACAATGTAATAAAACGCGCAGAACTCGCAGGACTAAAAGTCTTGTACGGAGACAGTCTGCATTATGATAGAAGAATATTTGTCAAAGACAGGAATGAGAATATTACTCTTGTTAAGATTGGAGAATTTGTTGATAATCATTTGAAATCCAGCATTAAAGGCTATGAAACCTTATCTTTTAAAGATAATAAATTAGTTTTCTCGCCTATTGAGAAAGTTATCAGGCATAAATATAACGGGAAATTACTGGAAATAATAACAAAGCATGGCAAGACTGTACTAACCCCGCAGCACAGTGTTTATACAATATTGGACAATAAATTAAAATTAGTTGATGCAAATTTATTAAAAAAAGATGACAAATTAGTATCATTAACGAATCCGGAAGTCAGCGTTAAATTCAAGGAAAACCACATTTTTGATGTTCTAACCTTTGATTTCAAAGAATATTCAAATTTAATCAGGGTTTACGAAGATAACCTGATTTTTAAGCAGGGAGTCAGGGGCAAATGCCCTTACTGTGCCAAGAATTACATATTATGCACCCATGTTTCCAGCAAGCACAAAGACAGGAAACTGCCAATCAGCAAAGGTTTGCAGAGCAATTTTGAATGGATTGGAGGTGACAACAGTAGTATTGGCAAAATTCCAAGATACTGGAAACTTGACAAGGAGCTTGCCTGGATTCTTGGATTTTATTGCGCAGAAGGCTCCATAAGCGAAGGGAAAAAATATGTGGTTTCATTCGGGAATCAGAACTTAAAATACATTAAAAGATTAAAATATTATTTTGAAAAAGTTCTGCACTCAGAGTTCAAGATAATTAAAAATTTTGACAAAAGAAACCAAAAATTTATTTATTACTTTAGAATCCAGAGAATACCTCTTATTCCTTTATTCAAATACGGCTTTTGTTTAGGCAGAGGTTCTGAGAATAAGACAGTGCCTTGGTTTATTTACAATTCAGAAGACAGCATAAAAAAAGAATTTATTAAAGGCTACCTTGCAGGTGATGGCACCAAAAAAAAGGACAAAAGATACAAAACCCATTTTATTAATTTTGCCACAAAGAGCAGAGACTTGGCAATAGGAATTCACTTCCTGCTGAAATCAATCAATCATGAAAAGAATTTTTTTAACAAAAAAATAGAACACGTATACTGGAAGTACAGAAATGATAAGCCAAAAATTGCCCAGTTAAGGCTGCAGGGAGTAAAAAGTTCAAAAAATCAAGGCAATAATTACTGCCTGACTGAAATAAAATCCATTAAAAAGATTAATTTAAAGGATGATTACGTTTACGATTTGGAAGTTAGGGGGACTCATAATTTTGTTGATGCTGAAGGATTAATATTAGTGCATAATACAGACAGCTGCTTTTTCATACTGCCCGAGCCGAACGTTGACAATGCAATGGAATTCGTGAAAAAAGTCAACCGAAACCTTCCAAATATGATGGAACTGCAATTTGAAGGATTCTTCAAAACCGGGATATTCGTGTCAAAAAAGAGCGAAAGAAAAGGCGCGAAGAAAAAATACGCATTGTGCAGTGAGAATAATGAATTATTAATCAAAGGATTCGAGGTTGTAAGAAGGGACTGGGCAGTAATAGCCAAAGAAATGCAGATGAAAACCCTGCAGTTAATCCTTATGAAAAAAGATTTCAAATCCTCCCTGAACTTACTGCACTCCACTATTAACCTGATGAAAAAAGGAAAAATACCAGTGCAAAAATTCGTGATAAAAACCCGGCTAACCAAAAAATTAGACGCTTACGAAAACGTGTCGCCCCACGTGAGCGCGGCAATAAAAGCAAAAAATAACGGAGCACTAATAATCCCAGGAATGCTCATACATTACGTTATAACAAAAAATAGCGGGAGAATATCAGACAAATCATTCACTGAAGAAGAAGCCGTCAAGAAGAAATTAACCCCTGATTACGAATATTATATTAATAACCAGTTAATACCAAGCGTTGAAGAAATACTCAAAGCAATAGGATTCACAGAAGAAGAAATAATGAAAAAAGAACAAAAAACATTAGAGGGATTCATGTGAAATTAACAGAAGAATTAAACAATGAAATTGAAAAACACTCAATAATGATGGACAAAGTATTCAAGAACATAAGATTATTAATGAAAGAAAAAGGATTCACGGAATTTTACGAATTAGCGCTCTCGTATTACAAGGATTCAATCCACTTCCGCACAAAGAATATGCTAGTGCAGAGTTTTGAAGCATTAATAATTTCATGGGCTTACATAGACGCTGGGCTGAAACTGGACATTTTAGAACTAACCGATGACTCGCTAAAAAAATATTTCACAATTGAATAATCCTGCCAGCATACTCCAACAATTTTTTCTGCTCATCAAATTCCAGCAAACCAAGGCCCCTGTCAAGAGAAACCCACTTGTAATAATTATGTTCATCACTCAAACTCACCAGTTCCTCATCAGTTTCAGCAATGAAACAGCTCACATTTGCACTAAAATTATCCAAACCCTTCAAATAATCATAAGAGTAATGAAAAGGAATCTGCTCCACTTTAACAATGTTCAAGCCGGTCTCCTCATTAGCCTCCCTCACAGCGCACTCCTCAACACCCTCATTCTCATTCTTTTCGCCTTTCACGAATTCCCAGCCATTCCACCAATTATTTTTGTGCAGTATTAAATATTTCACGCCGTCATGCTCTCTCCTGAAGACAATGCAGCAAATTTTCTTAACCATAACAATAATTACCTGCTCATTGCTGAAAAATATTTCCCCTTAACAACATTCTTGTCCAGCCCGATTAAAGGATACAATACAGGAAGCGCGAACACTTCCTTATCCTTCATGAAAAGATTAGCATCAAGCCTGCCTGATTTGACAACAGCGCCGCACCACTTAATGATTCCGGAATAATCAGGATAAAATTTCAATGCCAAGTGAGGAGCAAATTTCACCAATTTATCAAACCACCCCTTACTGCCAGTAATTAAGGGATAGCATCCCCTGTTCATCATCATCAAAGCGCTTAACAATCCAGCCTCATCATTAACAATGCACAACACTTTGCCCTCAGAACCAGCAGGCAAACCACCGAAACCCCTTAATTTTTCAGAAAACAGGTAAGCCTTATTATTGAACAATTCAACACTAATATTCAAGTCATAATTTTCCAAATCAACCTTTGCGCCTGTTTTCCCGGCAATGAACGCGCCGACTTCCCTGCACACTTCGCTGCTAGTCATCCTGAAATTCTTGTCAACTCTCTGGCAAGAAATCCTGAAACTCCCTGCGCTGTAAAATAATAAACTCTTGCTCTTAATATTGTCCAAATCATTATCCGCTTCCAGTGCAGGGCTCACACTGCTGATGCCGAAAACAGTCCTGATTTTGCGCGCAGCAATTACAGCGTCCTTAACATTAATCAGCAGCCTTGAATGCAGAACCTGAACCTTAACATTCTTCCCTAATTTCTGCCTAATATTCCTGATTAATACTTTGACAAACTGCCTCCTCACAGGAGCACTCTTCAAGCCAATCTCGTCATAACGAATAATAACAGAATCCAGTCTCATAACTTCGCTGCTTCCCTGAAAACTTCAAAGACGTACTTTAACTTCTCCATGCCCAAACCATAAGTGCTTACCTTGAAATTCTTAGTCCTGCCAGCCTTCAAACCCCTCACGCCCTTCTCTTCAAGGAATTTGTAAAGGAAATAGCCTTTCTTCTTGTGCTTCTGCGAAATTTCATAAAAAACCGGAGTACTGAACTGCATCAAATCATGCTGGTGCGGGTTCTCGCCGATTAATTCAACACCATTAATGCTTAACATTTTATTAGCAAACCACTGCGCATTCTTAACCTCCTTACCCCAATCTTTAACTCTTTTCTTAACGCTCGGGAAACTGTTCAATAAGGCAACAGCGCTGCTCCCTCTTGCACTGCACCCGAGAATTCCAAGAATCTTATTCTTATACTCAGAACTCCTTTTCAGAACCTTGTCCTTAAAATCATTATTCACTCCTAATAATCCAATATTGCCCCCGCCAACAGCCCAGCTCTTATGCCCGGAGCATGCAATAAAGTCAGCCCTAATCTTCTTATTATCAACTAACATCCTGCCAGCACTGTAAGCAGCATTCAAAATGAAAGGAACACCCTTCTTTCTGCAAATAGCACCCACTTTTGCAGCATCAGCCACGTTCCCATAATTCCCGTCAACATGAGTCAGCAAAACCAAATCAGGACTAACCTCATCAATCCTCTTAGCGTAATCCTCTGCCCTAATCTTAAACTCCGGGCTTCCGGAGTTCTGCACGAATTCCATTTTCAAGCCGGCAAGTTCAGCAGCCACGTCAGTTGAGTAATGCCTGTTAACATCAGCCAATACTTTCCCACCTTTTTTGCACACAGCCTGCATCACTGCATACTTCGCCTCCCTGCAGCCATTAGTCAGGATTACCTCATCAGCGCCAAGGAATTTGCCAATGTCATCCCTCAAACCCTGAATGTCAGGATTCTTAATAGTGTTAACGTCGCCAAGGCACCAGTCGCACACGCTGTAACCGTCAATGAAACTATTAACTGCTTTCCTAACATCAGGAGTTGTCCTCCCGCCGGTCTGTAACGGGTTAAGGTTGATAAAATCTTCCTCAACCACTCTCAACTCAGTCATGACAATAACCTCTTCAATTCGTCAGCATTATTTTTTAACTTGTCAAGTTTGGCGCTTAATTCCTTCTTCTGCACCTTGTCAAATTTGTGGAAAGGCGCGCTCTGCCTCAACAACTCCCTCACATCCTCAAGAATCCCGAGAGAATCGAACAATAATTTCGTCTCCTTCCTCATAAAACATTAACATACCTGCTGATTATTTAATAAATTATCCCAGCCTCTTCCAAATCATTCTTTAATTCGTCCATTCTGAAAAACAAATCATTAATGCTGTCAGACATTTCACTACCAATACTTCCACATTCTTTTACAAATCTGGAACTTATTGAATAAAATTCCTGCTCCAAATTCCTGAACTTATCATCCAATCTTTCCATTAACACTTCCTCAGTCAAATACTTCTTCACAAAATTATTATAATCCTTATGAATGTTGAAAAAAATATTTTCAGGATTATTCAAATCCTTGAACTCCCCGTTATTCTTCCCGTTCTTCTCCATGGACAGCCACGGAATAAATTTAACCAGCCAGTAAGGGGAAGTGCCCCTTTTCCTTGAATTAAACGCTCTTGAAATATTGGAGCAATCCCTGTAATAATCACTATTAACATCCCTGTTCATTATTGCATCATAAACATCCAAATCAGACTCAACACTCTTCCTTTTAATATTAGTAAAACCTGCGCCAATTGTCTGAACATTATGCGCGTCACTCCCACCAAAACCGCTAGTTTTCAGAATTTCACCCAATCCTTCAATGAACAATAATGATGACGGGTTAACTTCCTCAACAGCATCCAAGTAGTAACCCTGCCTGTAAAAATTAACAATTGACTCCAAACCAATGCCCCTCATTGAATTAAAATGCACAGGCACCAGCATTCCGAACAAATCACTCCTTATTTCCTCATCAACGTAGCAGCCATTAATTATTTTCTTGCCATTATTCAAATCATCTATCCCCCTTCTGAGTTCAGGGAGCGTTAATTTATTATTGGGAAAAATTTTACTCAAACTCTCTGCCTTTTTTGCATTCTTTCTATTCAATCCGAAAACAGCAATCTGGTTATGCCCTTTATTAATACCTCTGCTCTTCTTATTGTTAATTTCCATATTCAGGACAGGAATAATTGTTTTCTCTTCTTTGCAGTTCCTCTTATCAAAATAATCAAGAATATTACCCAAACACCTGAAGTTAAAATGGGAAGTCAAACCAAGAACTTTAATATTCTTTCCCGAAGCATTGTCATAAATTTCCTTAAGATTATTATCTCCTTCCCAGAACCTTTTCAGTTTATGGGGGCTGCCATGCTCCACGTAAGCATCTCCCAAGTGCACATGCGAATCATAAATTATGCCATTCCTCTTATTGAGGCATTTTTTAATCTTATTGTCAGGATTGAACAGGTAATAAAACACGTTCGCTTTTGTCAGCACATTTTTCAAATAATTGTATAATTGATTCTCATTAAGATAGTGTTCAAATTTCATAAAACAATATTACAACAAAATATTATTTTATAAACCTGTGTCGTGTTCTAACAGTGATGAAAGCAGTATGCCTAATCAGCGGAGGAATCGACTCCCCAGTCGCTGCTTACTTGATGCAGAAGAAAGGAATTGAAATTATTTTCCTGCACGCAGACA
>PEWF01000112.1:0-1385 GCA_002779595.1 archaeon CG07_land_8_20_14_0_80_38_8
GAAACTGACGGCACAGGAGCGTACACTTTAGGTGCAGTGGTTGAAAACAAAGGAGTGTTAGGCAGCGAGCCGAGCGGGATAGTAAGCGCTAAATCAGTCACATTGGCGGACAAGGAGAAAATCACATTTTACTTAACGTACCGCGCAATGATATCAGCTGATAATGAAGAATACAGCATAATCCTGCAATGCGCTGACAACTGCGTAGCATCCAATAATAACAAGAAATTAGTGATAAGCAGGACTAACGTGTTAATGACGAGCACTGAAGTTAACACTTACATAAAATTAGAAGTGCAATAATTATGGTTTTAAAACAAATAGGCAAAAGATTAAGGGATGCAAGAATGATGCGCGAGCACGGCGAAGAGCCTGAGACTTTAATAGTTCCAAGATTCACAACAATGCCCTTAAGAGGCCAGGGAGGAATTGGCGAGAGCGCATTCACACCCTACACTTCAACCCAAGGATTAACAGGCCCGCAAAAAGAAATATACATAGTTGAAAAGGACATTATAAAACCCAAAGAAGTAACAGAAGGAGAAGAGGGAGGCATTAATATTAATATTACCTCCAAAAAAAGTGAAGGAAGCATTGAGGAGGAAATTTCCAAGAAAATCAGGGAATCACCATTCCAGTTAAAATTCAAAACATTAAACATTGAAGGATTAAAAAGCGGTGAAGAAGAAAGACGAGAGGAAGCGCCTGCAAGGAAAGGCATAAAAATAAAAGACGCAGGTTTAGGCGCGAAAACAACTGTAGGAATGGAGATGCAGGCGAATGAAACCATTAAATTATTAAGGCAGGTTAACCGCGTAGTACCGTTAGTCACGATTTCTCAGGGTGTTGAAAAAAAAGTGGTGGCGTACGCAACAATTAAATGGAGTGAAGAGAATCAGGAATTAGTATATTCAGTGCGCGAGCCAGTATTAACTGATGAGGAGAAAGCGTTACTTGACGAGATAAAGGACATATTAAAAGAGAGGTTAAACGTTGACTTCGGGAAAATCAGGGGCTCGCAGGCTTACAATTACATTATTACTGAATTTAACAAAGTAATCAGGAAGATAGGGATAAAATTAACCTCAGAGCAGCAGTTAAAATTTAATTATTACGTTTACAGGGATTTCATAGGGCTGGAAAAATTAGAGCCGTTAATGCATGACCTTAACATTGAAGATATAGGATGCGTTGGCTACGGCATACCAATATTCTTATACCACAGGGACCCGCTATTCAACCAGATTGCCACTAACGTGATTTACAAAAGCAAGCAGGAACTGGACAGTTTCGTATTAAAATTAGCGCAGAAGTGCGGCAAAAGTTTGACTTTGGCAGAGCCGTTAATGGACGGCGCTTTGCCGGACGGCAGCCGTGTGCAGGTT
>PEWF01000112.1:1470-3901 GCA_002779595.1 archaeon CG07_land_8_20_14_0_80_38_8
TAATCAAATTAAACACAATAGACGCTGACACGCTCGCATACTTATGGCTAGTAATAGAAAGCAATATGAGCGTGTTAATTTCAGGCTCAACAGCCACAGGAAAAACCACGTTCCTAAACGCCCTTAGCTTGTTCATAAAGCCGGAATTTAAAATTATCAGTATAGAAGATAGCGTAACAGGAGATGCAGAAGTAATATTGGAGAATGATGGAATTTTTGAAAGGAAAAGTGTTGAAGAATTATTCAATGATTTGAAAGCAAGCGAGGACCAGACAAGAATAGAACTCAGTGGTTTGAAACTGCACACTTTGAGCAGGGAAAATAAGATAATCCTTGCAGAGCCGAGCGTCTTGTTAAGGCATAAAGTGTGCAAGGAAATATATGAAATTATTACTAAATCAGGCAGGGTGATAAAGACAACAGGAGACCATTCATTATTTTCTTTAGGTAATGACGGGAACGTATCAGCTGCAGCAGTCAGGGATTTAAAAATTAATGATTTCATAGCAATTCCAAGATTCTTGCCTAATAATAAGAAAATAGATAGCGTGAACTTAATGGATAATATATCTTTATTCAGGAACGTTTTCTTTCAGGGCGAAGAAATAAGAAAATTGCTGAAAAAAGAAGGCGTGATAAAAATGCTGAAGCCAGGCGCCCGGAAGTATAATTACTGGGCAAAGAATGGAATAATACCATGCGAAGAATTGGACAGGATTATTCAAAAATTAAAATTGAAAATTAATCCTGAAAATGTGAAAATATGCCCTCAAAGGTCAGGAGTGAAATTGCCTGCCATTTTGCATTTAACTCCTAATTTCCTTGCAATGACAGGTTTATGGATAGCTGAAGGATGCTATGATAAGAATTCAGTATTAATCACTAATACGAATGAGGAGTGCAGGAAATTAGTGCAGGATTCGTGCAAAGAATTGGGCATGAAAACAAAAAATCACAGCGATAAAGCAACAATGATGATTAATTCATCAGTTCTTAAGCAAGTATTTGAAAAAGTGCTAAAATTAACAGGAAAAGCGTACACGAAAAGAATGCCTTCCTGGATGCTTAATTTGTCAAAAGAGCAGGCAGGATGCGTATTAAAGGGTTACTTTTCAGGCGACGGGTGCGCAACAAACAAGGAAGTGGAAGCATCATCATGCTCAAAAAATTTGATTAAAGATTTGCAGAACGCATTATTGCAGTTTGGCATAATTGCAAGGACAACGTGGAGAAAGGAAAAAGACAACACTTACAAAATAAGAATAGGAGACACTTGCATGCTGAAAGAATTCGAAAAAAATGTAGGATTTGTACAGGATTATAAAAAGAAGGCGTTAAGGAAGTTGTGCAGCAGAATCAGCACGCACGGAACATCTGATGTGATACCATTGCCGAATCATTTTTATAAAAGCGTGAAAAAAGTGCTGAAAAACCATGATGAAATAAGATTAACTTATAAGTCATGGAAGAGCTGGAGCAGCAGGTACGCGGGCAATAATTCAAACATAGGAAGGAATTATTTGCAGAGAGTGATGATGAATGTGAACAGCACGCCGGAGGAGAAAGTGCTGAAAAAATTATGCAATAATGATATTTACTGGGATAAGATTAGAAGCATTAAAAATTTAGGGGTACAGGAATTGTTTGTTTATGATTTTTCAGTCCCTGAGACTGAAAATTTTATCTGCAATGGAGTAATAGCCCATAACACTGCAGAACTTCGCCTGCCTCATCCTAATTGGATTGCGGAAGTTGCAAGGCACGGATTCGGCGGAAAAGCGTACGGTGAAGTGACAATGTATGACTTGTTAAAAGCAGGATTAAGGCAGCGCCCGGATTACATCATAGTAGGGGAAGTGCGTGGCGAGGAAGCAGTCGTAATGTTTCAGGGAATGGCATCAATTGCCGGGGAGGAGGAAGTCTTCCTGATTAATGAGCATAATGAGCCTGTATTCGTGCAGATTAAGGATTTGAAAAACCCAAAAAAGTATAAAAGTTTCTGCGTGAACAGCGGCAATTCAAAAATTCTGCCAGTGAATGCATGGACTGAACATAAAGCAGTGGAATTATACAAAATTACAACAAAGAAAGGAAGGGAAGTAATCACTTCACCGAATCATTCACTCCTCACTTACGAGAACAGCGAGATTATCCCGTTGACCGTTGAAAACGCAGTTAAAGGCGACAAGATTATGATACCCCGCGCCATAAAGTGCGGATTTAATGATTTGGAATATTACGATTTGACGCGGCTGGAAAATGCCAGAATTTTAATGCCTGAATTAATTAAAAAAGCAGTTGAAACTATCGGTTTTAAGGAAGCGTGCAACATTACAGGATTAAAATCAGTGAATGATTATTACTCCAAAAAGCCAGTTTCAGCAATGCATTATAACATTTTTAAAAAATTAATGGATAATGCGGGAATTAT
>PEWF01000056.1 GCA_002779595.1 archaeon CG07_land_8_20_14_0_80_38_8
CATACCATTCCAGTGTTTTTTCTTTTTCAGAAACTCTTAAATTATTATTTATTAATAATATTTCTTCCATAATAAATGATGTAAAAAAAATGTATTTATAAACTTTTGTTTTTAAAAAAAAAAGGATTCACTTTTTCATCATTTTCTTAAGTTCATTAATAATCTTTCCCTTCAAAGCATTCAAGTCGCTCGTCTGGATGTGCCCGCCCGCTGCAGGCACGTGCCCTCCTCCGCCAGCATTCTGCAATCCTTCAGTGCTTTTAGCAGCCAATAATCCCATATCATACTTCTTGTCCTGCCTGCGGAAATTAATAGTGGTTGTCTGGGCATTCTTCTTGGAAAATAATACGACAGTCTTGTGGGAGTGTTTGAAGCTTGCAATTGTTGACAACACGCTCCCAACATGGAATTCAGGCTTGAAAACGTAAAAAATCAAATCCAATTCCTTAATTTCCTCCTTCTTCTGTTCAAAATTAAGCAGTTCATTTTCAATATAATCCTCAACCTTATCATACCACTGCCTTAACTGGTACGCTTTTTCATAAAATTCTCTTGGAGTGCCGGATTCCTGCAAAACTTTTAATGAAATATTAGCCCCGTCGCTGCCTTTGACAATTTTGCCGGTGTCAACAATGTTGGACAATCTGCCAAGGAATGAGTCGAAAAAATATTTCTTATCCTTGCCAGTTTCCAAACCATACTTTTCGAACACTTTTTGGATAAAACTTTTATGCTGCGGCGCACCGGAATCCCCTATTATACCAATTGCTGAAACCCAGTCCAAATCATCAATTTCAACCAATTTTTTCACAGTATCAAAAACTATTTTCGCAGCAGGAATGTACTTTTTAACATTGTTTAATTTTGGGTTAATATACAAAACATTATCTCCTGAGGGGATATTCTTAACATCATGATGGTCTATGATTAAGAATTTCAAATCCTTATTATTCTTGAACAAGCAGCTGTCAGCACTTAAGTAGCAGTCAAGAATTATGATAATGTCAGGCCTGCTTCTGTCAACCCCAATCTGGAAATCCGAACTGTTCAATAATTTGGGTGTTGCAGGGAAGTAATCAACAACTTCGATGCTGAACCTGTGAAGCGCTTCGCTCATAATTTTCGCGCTGCAAATCCCGTCGCTGTCAATATGATACATGACAACTGCTTTGCTGACATTATCCAATAATTTTGCTAATTCATTCTTCATTTCATCCTAACCGCCAGTGAAACAAGCAATCCCTTAACAGGGCAAATTTTCGCAGCACCAGTTAAGAGCAAAAAAATGCTAAGAATTAAAACCCCAAAAACCAGATTTTTTGAATCACTAATAGTCACGTATCCAAGGGTGTGAAGCCAGAATAAGAAGAACAGCATTGCGCCAAAAATAATCCTAACCATTGCGTGAGTATCAGAAATAATGAAAGAATTCTTCACTTCCTGCTGCCTCTTCTCCTCTTCTTTTTAATACGGTTAATGTAAGTGTAATAAATAAGCGTGAAAAACCCGATAGTTACGAATAATTCAAGCAATTCAGTGAATATAGCCAGTAAAGTATTTAATGCAATATCAGCCAGCAAGTCAATAGTTTTGCCCATTAAAAGCAGCGAGAACGCGATAATTGCAGGAATTTTCAGCCTCAAATTCTTCAGCTGCATTGAGTAATACAAAGATATTATACAAATTATTTCCGTAATGAATGAAATCAGCCACATAATTATTCAATTATAATTAATTAGGTTAATTAAAAGTTTTTTAAATTATTGCATACTACAAATTGTAACAATGGCATTATCAGACATTATGGGGATAATAAGTATAATCATTATGCTGTTGGATAAATTAACATTCATATTCTTGTCATTTTTCTTCGGAAACATGGCATTCAAAGGCTGGACAGGCAGGAAAAATATTATATTCACATTGGCAAGCACCATAATACTGGGATTCCTATGCTTCTTCGGCGGATTAATAATAAAGGATTACTTAAAATGGGATTTCTTCGCAAGCGATTACATTTGCTCAATAATTGTGGCGGGAATATTTTACTTATTATTAAAATTAATATCCACAGGCTTCAGGCAGGTAAGCAATTACGTGACAAAAAAAGACATAAATTCATTAACTGAGGATGTTAAAAACCTGAAAATACAAGTCGCAAAAATAAGCAAAGCATTAGGCGACAAGAACATACAAGCCGAAGCCTTAAGCGAGGAGGAAATAACAAATAAAGTGCTGAAACAATTGGGCGGAAAAATAAACAATATTTCAAGGCACGAAGACATGTGGATTCTGACAATGAGCACTGGTAAAGGCTTGAAAACCGTGACAGTTGACGCTTACACTGGAAGCATTGCAAAACAGGAAAATGTTCAGAACCCTTTACAATTCTTATCCAAAAACCCTTTGTCAACTATTGGAATAATCTTATTCCTTGCACTAATCTCACTGCTTGCAGTTAACGTAACCCCAACAACTGTTGCTGCTTTCAGCAACGCTTTTGATTTCAGCTTCTTATTCGAAGAACCATTGCCCGAAGGATGCTACACAGCATCGTCAGTGCTTGAAAATTTTGAAGAAGGGCAGGGAGCAGTAATGCAGATAAACACTACAAGAATAACAAACGCTCTGAAAACTGAAATACCAAATTATTATTTAATCAGCAGCATGACGCAGACAAGTGATTACGCGAATGAAACATTCATAATAACCACTAGTTACTCATCGCAAGTATCATCATTAGCTGATGAGATAACAGTAAGCGACTGGCAGAACATTTACAATTTAAGGATATGCGTTTTCAAGCAGGACTACACATTATGCGAATGCATAGGAGGAGAGCACGCAGACCCGTTATTCACAGCGCCCTACTTAATAAAATTAGGATTCCTGGAGCAGGCACTGCAGAACATTATTATTGACAGCATAAGCAGCGCCATTGGAATATAAAAAATTTAAATCTTCAGCAGTCCTAACCTGTACCACTTATAGGTTAACAATTTCCAGTCCTTTTCCAGCCTTTCATAAGATTTCAAATCCTCAGCCTTGAAACCATTATTTGCAAGCAATGACTTAATCTTTTCATCGCTTAATCCATCTTCCTTGCTGTTCTTAATAATAGAATATTTTATTAAGGATTTTGACAAGCGGTTCAGGTCAGAGGCAACGTTCAGCCCGAAACCTAATCCATCAAAAGTCAATAATTGGTTCTCCTCGCCTGATTCAATCATGCTCATAAGTTCATCAGAACCCACAGGGGACTTATTGCCTTTGCATAATTTCTCCATTGAATAAATACTGTTCTTATAATGCAACGGAATTAAAACTTTCCCGTCAAGAACAGGCACCAAGTAATTATTCAACTCCTTAATGCGGATTTCAACATTCTTCATGCACACTTTATTGCTGGAAAAGAAGTATTTGCCGTTGCTGAATATTTCTGCAATTCCCTTAATAACCAAATTCTCTTTTTTTTCAAGTTTAATTGTTCCAACCAAACTCATAATCAAACCACCTCTTTTTTTTTGAATGATTAATTGGATTATTTACGGAAAAATTCCTCATTTTTAACCTTTTCCGTTAATTTTTTAATATCATCCCTGTCTTTTATTATTTAATTCCCCCGCGGTAGCACAACGGTGGTGCGTCCGGCTGTAGACCGGAAGGCTGGTGGTTCGAGTCCGCCCCGCGGGACTTAAAATTATGCCCTGCCTGAAATGCGCAAAAAAAGAGTATTTTTCAAAATTGTGCAGGGAGCATTTCAATTTCTACTTTGAAAGAAAATTTATGAAGCACTTAAGCGCCAACAAATTATTAAAAAAGGATGAATCATTGAACGTGCTCGGCGCTAATAAGGAAGTCCTGAAATACTTATTAAGAAGTCTGGGCAGGAAAACGAACACCAAATTCTCAGCCAAAGCAAGGAATGTTGAAACTTTCACGCTCACTGAGTACAGCGTGAAGCAGTTACACAATTTAATGACTAAAGGAATAAAAAAAATTCCGTCAAGTTTCCTTGAATGCTTCACTCAGGAAGAAACTGAACACTTTGCAAAAATGCACAAACTAAAAATTAGCAAACCAGTATATTCTAAGCAGGAGGATTTGCTGAAAAAATTAATGGACAAAGTGAGGAATCAGCGGCCGAACATTTACTACTGCAATTATAACATGCTCAAAAACTTTCAGAAAGTATTAAAATAAACCGAAGAATAAAATGTTTAGTATGAAGGTTCAGGAAAGACTTGAATTGTTTAAAAAGTGGCCGACTGAAGAAATCCTTACTGAAGAGGATTTGAAGAAATTATTAGAAAACGGCGAGAAACTGAAACATTATATTGGTTTTGAAATAAGTGGCAGAATACATCTAGGAACAGGAATAGGATGCATGCAGAAATTAGTAGATTTGCAAAAAGCAGATGTTGAATGCTCTGTTTTCTTAGCAGACTATCATGCATGGATAAATAATAAATTAGGAGGAAATTGGGAAAATATTCAAAAAGCAGTTGAATATTACAAAGAAAGTTTTAAAGCATGCATAAAAGCATTAGGAGGAAATCCTGACAAAGTAAATTATATTGTTGGTTCTGAATTATATCATAATAATGATGAATATTGGAAAACAGTTATTGACGTAAGTAAAAATATTAGCATAGGCAGGATAATGAGGAGTATTACAATCATAGGGAGGCAAGAGAAAGACTTAACCAGTTTTGCACAACTACTATACCCCCCAATGCAAGTCTCAGACATATTCATACAGGGGATTAACATAACCCATGCTGGTTTAGACCAGAGGAAAGCCCACGTAGTTGCTAGGGAAGTTGCGCCAAAATTAGTAATTAAACCCTTAAAGAATCATATGAAACCAGTTGCTGTTCATCATCATTTATGGTTAGGGTTGCAGAAACCGCCAATCTGGCCAATACCGAAAAATGAGGATAAGCAGGAATTATGGACAAGTATGAAGATGAGCAAGAGCAAGCCCAAGACTGCAATATTTTTAAACGATTCCCCTGAAGAGATTAAGGATAAAATTAAGGGGGCTTTCTGCCCAGAAAAAGAAGTGGAATTCAATCCAATAATGGACTGGGCAAGAAATATAATTTTTTACAATAATAAACCTTTAAAGATTAAAAGAACGCCAAAATTTGGTGGTGATTTAACAGTCAAGAATTACGCTGAACTCGAAAAAATATACAAATTAGGAAAACTTCACCCCATGGATTTGAAGAATGCAATGGCAGAATTTCTGATTGAATTTTTAAAACCTGTCCGCGAACATTTCAAAGACAAACAGCACTTAATAAAAATGATGAAGAGTTTTCAGACAACAAGATAATTTATAATAATTTCAGATTCTTCACAATTTTGTCAATTTTCTCTTCATTGTCAGGCCCTATGCCGAGAGCAGTTATAGTATTTGGGGGAATCTGCGTCCTCCCGGCATCGCGTATCACGTCAAAAATTAAATTATTCTTGCCTGCCTCATTTGCAAATTTTAAGATGTCCTTTTCACTATTAACTTTCAGCACAATTTTGGGCATGCCCTCATTCTTCCACTCGTTGAACAATTCAGCATTCTTCTTCCAACTCTTGTAAGCAGTGCTCACGCTTGCATGGCTCGCCTGGCTTGCAATCTTTCCCCTGCCCATTTTCAAATCAGCCCTTACAATAATTGCCTGCTTTAAAGCCATAAAATAATAATAAGACAGTAATCTTTAAAAAAGGTTTAGTGTTATCT
Organism: archaeon CG07_land_8_20_14_0_80_38_8; assembly: GCA_002779595.1. Taxonomy (GTDB): domain Archaea; phylum Nanobdellota; class Nanobdellia; order Tiddalikarchaeales; family Tiddalikarchaeaceae; genus CG07-land. The sequence continues at coordinate 5,744 of PEWF01000056.1, forward strand.
TATTATTCAATGACTACGAAAAAGATATGTATTTCATGCATGGATGACATAGCATCAACTAATCACAGCGTGGAATTCAGATGCCCAAACTGCGAAAAAGAGCAGATTATCAGGTGCGGGAAGTGCAGGAAATTAATGATTGTGTGGAAATGCCCTAATTGCGGGTTCGAGGGGCCTTAAAAAATGAGTGAAGTAATAATAAGTTTCAGAATAATGCCTGAATCCACTGATACTGATATGGAAAAATTAAGAGAAAGAGCGGAAACTATTATCAGCAAAGCAGGCGAAATCGGCAAAGTTGAAATACAGCCAGTAGCATTCGGCTTGAAAGCAATAATAATCCATGCAGTAATGGACGAATCCAAAGGCAGTCCCGACAATGTAGAAGAAGAATTGAACCAATTGGAAGAAGTTAACAGGGCTGAAATAATAGACGTAAGAAGAACAGTGGATATATAAGATTTAAATATACGCCAGCATTATTCTTTAATTAATGGACTTTGAAAAAGTAATTCTTAATATTAAAAACTTAAACATTCAGGGAGCCACAGCAATAGCAAAAAAAGGAATAACAGCATTCGCAGATTACGTCAAAAATGGAAAGAATCTGAAAAAGGATGCAGAGTATGCAAAGAAGAAATTAATGAGTGCCCGCCCAACTGAGCCAATGCTGTTCAATGCAATAATTTACGTTATGAAGAAGAGCAAAACAAGGGAGGATTACGAGAAATACGCCAATGAATTCATAAGAATAAAGGAAGAATCAGAGGAAATAATAGCCAGTGAAGGCGCGAAACTTATCAGGACAGGAATGAACGTGTTCACGCACTGCCACAGCAGCAGCGTGGAAAGAATCCTGAAAAAAGCAAAAATGCAGGGCAAAAAATTCAACGTGGTATGCTTTGAAACCCGGCCGTTATACCAGGGAAGATTAACTGCGAAGCACTTGGTAATCGCTGGAATCAGGACAACATTGACAGTGGACAGCGCCATGACAGAAGCATTTGAAGTATTCCCTCCGAAACTAGTATTAGTCGGTTGCGATGCAATAACTAAATCATTCTTCGTGAACAAGATAGGAACAGACACGCTCGCGAATATCAGCAAAAAGCATAAAGTGCCGTTTTACGTTTGCAGCGAAACCTTCAAATTTACCAATAATTTAAGGATAGAAGAACGAAGCCCGAAAGAAGTATGGCCTGACGCCCCTGAAAAATTAAACATATGGAATCCAGCGTTTGACACAATCAGCCACAAATTAGTCACAGGTTTCCTGACAGAGAAAGGAATGATGAGGAGAGTGACATGTTCAAAGTTATAATATTCGACTTAATAGGAGTATTCTCAGAACACTACAATGAGTACTCAATATTCAAAACAATAACAAGTTACAAAGGCACGGCAAAGTCATTAAAAGCATACGTGGGGCATGATTATAACAAATTATTAACAGGACAATCAACAGAATTAGAGTTCTGGAACAAGCTGAAAAAAGCCACTAATACGAGGAAAAGCGTTGACTCACTAAAAAAAGATTTCCTGAAGCACTTCCACCCATTATTCACCTATGAAACTTTTGAAAAAGCCAAAAATAATTTCAAAACAGCATTATGCAGCAACTTCGTCAACAGCTGGTGGCTATACTTGAAGAACAAGTTCAAACTAAGCTTTGACTACGAAGTCTTAAGCAGCAGCCTAAAAATTATGAAACCATCAGAGCAAATGTATTTAAGCGTTCCGAACTTTTTCAAAATCCGCCCGTCCGACTGCGCTTACGTAAGCGACGAGATAGAAGACATTGAAATAGCCAGAAATTTAGGAATGAAAACGATATTTATACCCGGAGAAAGCAAAGAATGCAGAATTGCAGATTACTACTACAAAAATGTCCAGGAATTACTGGAAGTCCTGTCCTAAACGTTCTCAACCATTAAATAATCATACAATGCTTCAAGAACAACCCTGCAAATCTCCCTTAAAGATTCGGATTCCCCGTTAAAAGAATACTCAAAAAATTCGCCATTCAAAGCCTTCAAAGTGTAAGGCAAACCGGCAAAGAATGAATCGCCAGTACTATTCTGGAATTTTGAAACCTCAAAATTCCTGTTAATCAGGGAATAATCAGGCTTTGACTTTCTTAATTTAATGCTGAAATGCGCATTATTAAACAAAACGCTTAACGTATCCTTCTTAACATAACATTTCAATTTATCCCTAACATTGAATATGAAAAATTTCCTGACAGCAGGTACGCTGTCCATTACGCTGCACAATTCCTGCAGATTCAGGCTGTAAAAATTGTAGCACTCCATCAATACAGGGGCTAATACGAACCTGAAAAATTCTCCGCATGACAAATTATCCAGTAATTCCTTCTTGCTCCTAACGCTTATCGCGAACTCATTAATGCAGTTCTTTGCCAGAATTTCCAGTTCATCCCGGAACGGCTTGACATTTCCTGAAGTTAAAATTTTCCGTTCATGAATAATGATTTTAAAAATGGCGCTCTTGGTTTTAAGCACAATTTCTGACTTATCCTTAAACTCCTTATACTCAGCATTATTCATAATATCCTTCAACAAGTCAAAAACAGCCCCGTCCCTACCAAAACCCAGCAAACCATAATTCATAAGAACTTTAACACTCTTGTTCATATAATTATTTAAACCCATGCGCTTAATAAAAAGATTATGAAGAGCGTTGTAATCTGCAGCTCCAGAAGATTCAAAAAAGAAGTGCTTGAATGGGCTGAAGAATTAAAGAAAAGCAACATTAATGTGTACATTCCGTTCCATAATGTTAATAATAATATTATGAAGATAGACGAAGATTTGAAGGATTACTCATTCCACGGATTAGTAAGGCACCATATGGATTTTGTCAGGAAAGCAGAAGTTATTTTCGTATACAACAAGGATGGATATGTCGGGAACAGCACTATTGCAGAAATAGGAGCGGCGCACGTCCTTAACAAACCAGTCTTCGCGCTGACAAAAGAAGTTGAAGATAATTCAATAAAAGTCCTGATTGATGAAGAAGTTAAAACAGCGAAGGATTTAATCAAAAAATTATTATAAATAAAGGTTTGCAACGTACTCCCTTTCTATGTCATTCATGCACGGAATAATCAGCACGTGAGGGTTCGCGCTGAAATCAAAATTTAATAATTCCTTCACAGAGCCGCATTTTATTACTTGATTATCACTGCCAAGTCTTGCAATGCCAATCACTTCGCAATCCTCATCAAAGAAACCACCCTTATCCTTCGAAATTTTCAGCAAAATTTTCAAACCCTCATTAATAGTCATGTACTTCTTCAAATCCTGCTTAATGTCAAGGAATACTAAAGTGTGCGCGCCAATATTATGATTTTCAGTTATGACGTCAAAAAAACTTGTCGGATTAAAGTTAGGCTCAGGAAAAGGAATGCTGCAGCTTTTGCCGAATTTGTAAACGTGCAATCCAATCTCGCACACTCCTGAATAAATGCTTGAAGCATGAACCACTTTGTAATCAACACCTCTCTCTTTGCAGCTCCTTAAAAACTCAATATGAGTAGTTGCAGCCAAAGGGTCGCCAGCAACAATCAAGGCAGCATCATTCTTAACAGCCTTTTCAAGGATTAATATCTCAAAATCGTTCTCCAAATCCTCCCTGCCAACTATAATTATTTTCTTCCCAATTAATTCCTCTAATTTTTTCACGCTTTCATCAGAGAAAATGCTTGTATACTTTTCAAGAAAAACAAAACTGCATTTTTTGCAATATTCCAAACCCTTCAAAGGCATGTCAGCATAATCATTAATTCCCGCACCAATTAAGTAAAACATGAAACTAATAATAAGGAATAGTATTTATAAAAATATGGTTATTGCAACGTTCAATAACCCGAAAATTATGCAGAATAGTGCAAAATTAAATTTTTTAGCAATTTTCAGGAAATAATCAATACTTAACCTCCCGACAACAAAAGCAGTAAAAGCAGCCAGTAAGTAGCCTGCATCAAGGAAGAAACCGTTCTTAACCCCGCTGTACAATTGAACCAAGAAAATGATAGGAATGCTTGAAAAAAAACTAAGCTTTAAAGCAGAGTCAATGCTGAAACCCTGAACTAACAAAGCAAGAGTTGTTGAACCGCTCCTGCTGATTCCCGGAAGCGCTGAAAAACCCTGGGCAGCACCGTTAATAATGCCGTCGCTGCGCTTAACATCAGCATAACTCCTGCTGCTGAAACTCTTCCTGAACAACTGGATAATACCTGTAATTATGAGAAAAGAACCAATCAATAAGCCAATTTTTTCAGACAATAACCCGCTCAGGAAAGGAATGCTCAAATACAAAGGGCCTCCAATCAGCAGACTAATAAAACTGCTCCACAAAATAAACAATAAAATGTTCACATTCTTCCTGGATTTCGGAACAACAATTTTCTTAATATCCTTCCAGAAATAATGAATAGTTGCAATAAGGGTTCCAACATGAAGAAACAAACTAATATCAACAGCCTGCTCCAAAGTATAGCCAATATTTGCCAGAAATAATGAAATTATACCCTGACTGCTCACAGGCAGCCATTCAAGAACACCCTGCAATATTCCTGCAATAATCAATCCAAGCATTAAAAAAAAACTATTCAGCGGTTAAATATAAAATTATACCATAATAACCGCGAACAAGTAAATCATGAAATGGCTGATAGTAGCCCCGTAAATATCCTTAGTATTCGAGAAAACCCATCCAACAACCAAACCCATCAGCAAAAAAATAATACTCATCCAAATATCAGGATAAAAAAGAACAGCGCTGATTAAACTAGCCGCAGCAATGCCGGCAATTTTCCCGAAATAATTTACAAGATTGCCCTGTATGAAATACCTGAAAAGCATTTCCTGAAAAAAACTAATCAATAAAATTTTCATGAAAAAATCCCACGACAAACCATAAATGATTGCCCACCCAAAATTGCCGGTGAAAACACCAACAAGGAATAATACAACAATGAAAACCAGAGCATAACCCACATTAATGCCGACACTCTGCAAAGTATCCTCTTTGTCAAAAAAAAACAAGTGATAATCCTTATTCTTCAAAAACTGGACAAAAGGGATGATAAAAATGAAAACAGTGTAAGCAGTCAGGAAATAATCATTAAGTAACCACCTTAACGGCAGAATCAGCAGGAATAAAATGAAGAATAATTTCTTCCAGTCCATGAAGGAACAGGAATCGAAGAATATTAATATACTTTTTGACTAAACAAATAATAATGATAGAATCAATACTCCTGACAAGCGCCTTTATTTACCTGCTTCTTGCAAGCATTAATGACATTAAACACAGATTCGTACACGATTACTTGACATATTCATTCGGCGCCTTATTCTTAATACTAAGGCTAATATTATTCTTCGAAACCAGTAATCCTGCCCAGTTAGGATTCATACTATACGCTCTGCCCACGCTTGGAATATCATTCATATTATACAAATTAGGCGCATGGGGAGGAGGGGATTTGAAATTATTAACAGCATTAAGCATAGGAATACCCTATTTTTCAACAGATTCAGTCCTGCCATTTTATGCAAACTTCCTGTCAAACGCTGTCATTGCAGGAATGATATTCAGCATATTATGGGCTCTTTATTTAATCCTTAAAAATCTTAAAAAAGTCAGCAGGAAGATTAAAAAAACAGACGTGTTCGTAATGCTTGCATCAGTAATAATAAGCATTATATTATTGTTCCAGAACAATTTATACAAGATATTCTCAATACTATTCCTGTTCCTGCCAGTTACTTATCTGGCAAAAAAAGTTGAAAACGAAATCCAGACAGTGAACAAGAAAGTTTCAGCCCTTGAAGAAGGCGACTGGATAATTAATGACATAAAAATAGGCGGCCACGTCATTAAGAAAAAACCAACAGGCTTAAGCAAAAAAGACATAATGTTATTGCAGAAGAGCGGGAAAAAAATTATACAAATAAGGGACGGAATACCTTTCGTTCCAAGCTTCTTAATAGCATTAATTGCCACAGTAATTTACGGAAACATAATATACAATTTTGTGCAGAACATGATTACCAGTATTTAGGAACCCTTTCCTCAACAACGACTTCTTCCTGCTCTGGTTTTTCCGGCTCAGGCTTCTTTTCAATAATTTTTTCCTTCTTCTCGGGAATGCTTGACTGCAATTTCTTAATAACGCTTTGAAGATAAGTGTTAATTTCCTCCTGATTATACTCCTTCTCGTTAAGATTAATGTTAACATTGTCCCCTTCATATCTTGGAATAACCTGGATTCCTGCATGAGGCACTCTCTGCCCAGCACCAGCACCTTCATTAATCAGGTAACTAACACCAGCAGCGCCAAGCTTAGACACCATGCCTGAGCCAATATTCAGCGCAGTATTGAAAATTTTATTCCTCACATTAACGTCAAGCATGCTGATTAAAGGAGCATGCTGTTTGCTGATTACCTGAACGTGCCCCTCGCTTGCAGGACGGATATCAAGGAATGCAACAACGTCATCATCCTCATAAATTTTTGCGCTCTGAATCCTGTTACTGCCGATTAAGCAGAAAACGCAGTTATTATCGCTCATAATCAGGAAAACAATCTTTTTATTTACTTAAAAATGTTATTAAAAAATCAATCATGAAATTTGTCCAGGGAGAAGCTGCAATAAAATCCGGAAATTATATTGTAATATCTGATGTTCACATAGGTTTTGAGGAAAAACTTGAAGAGAAAGGGTACACAATACCTGAGCAGACGCAGAACGTTACAGACAGATTAAAAGAGTTAAGGAAAATTGCAGAAAATTTAATCATACTCGGAGACTTGAAGCACTCAATTAACATCAGGAAAAAGAACAATTTATTATTCCTTTCAGAAATATCAGAATTATTCAAGGAAATAATCATCATTAAAGGCAATCATGACGGAAGAATAGAGGATTGCACTAAGAATTTCAGGAACATTAAAGTAATGACTGAATTCCTGAAAAATAAGATATTGTTCATTCACGGCAACAAATACGCGTCAAATGAGTCAATAAGAAAAGCGGAAACTATTATGCTGGGGCACTTCCATTCAGCGCACGCAATCAAGGATAATATAGGAATAGTCCGGAACTGGAAATCATGGGCAATTTACGACTTCGACAATGAATTATATGACAAGGACAAAAAAGTGAAAACGCAGATTAAAAAAGTACTAGGATTCCCATGCTTTAACGCATTCTTTGACGGCTCAGGCGAAAAGAACGGGCCTTACGCGAAATAC
>PEWF01000047.1 GCA_002779595.1 archaeon CG07_land_8_20_14_0_80_38_8
CGAAGATGCCGGTGAATGAAAGTTTCGGATTCACAGGAGACTTAAGAAGCGCGACAGAAGGAAGAGGGGTGTGGAGCTTGGTGGATTCAAAATTTGAGACACTGCCAAAAAGCATGCAGGATGAAGTAATCAGGAAAGTAAGGGAAAGGAAAGGATTAAGCGAGAATCAATAACGAAATTAAAAAATTTAAAAGAATTATATTTAAGTCATAATAATTTAAGCACCCTGCCTGATTCAATGGGCAATTTAAATAATTTAAAACTGCTGAGATTATCAAACAATAAATTAAAGCACTCCAAAAAAGTGCTTAAAAGATTAAAGAAAGAACTGCCTTTATGCGAAATAATAGTATGAATTAATTAAGTATTATATGGTAAAAAATTGCTTGCTGGCTTCTGCTTCAAAAAACAGTAAACTTTAAAAGCACTAAAAAGTGATTCTTACTATACGAAATAATAGGTGAGAAAAAAAATATGGCAAAACAAAAACCACATTTAAATTTAGTATTCGTTGGTCACGTGGACCACGGAAAATCAACACTTATGGGTAGGTTGTTTTTTGAAACAGGCGTTGTGAGTGTCCAAGAGTTAGAAAAGTATAAAAAACTCGCTGCAGAGTTAGGCAAGGCAACTTGGGAGTACGCTTACGCTATTGATAAGACGAAAGAGGAAAGAAAGAGAGGTATGACTATTGATTTAGCTCATAAGAAATTTGACACTCCTAAATTCGAAGTTACACTTATTGATGCTCCAGGACATAAGGATTTCATTAAGAACATGATTACTGGTGCAAGCCAGGCAGACGCTGGAATTCTAGTAGTGGCAGCTGGTGAAGGAATACAACCGCAAACGCAGGAGCATATTTTCCTGTGCAAGACTCAGGGTGTAAAACAATTGGCAGTTGCAATCAACAAGATTGATACTATTAATTACGACGAAGCAAAATATAAAGCAATTGTTGAGGATTTGAAGAAATTGCTCAGCAGTGTAGGATACAAGGCTAACGAGATTAACTTTATCCCAACAAGCGCTATTGACGCTGAAGGAACTAATGTTGCAAAGAAAGGCGCAAAAACTCCATGGTATAAGGGGCCTACTTTACTGGAGCAGATTGACGTGTTCACTCCTCCTGAGAAGCCTACAAACCTTCCTTTAAGAGTGCCTGTCCAGGACGTTTACTCAATTAAAGGTATTGGAACAGTGCCTGTTGGAAGGGTTGAATGCGGAGTCCTGAAAGTTGGGCAAAAAGTTGTTTTCATGCCTGAAGGCGTTGAAGGCGAATTAAAAACTATAGAAATGCACCACGAGCAGATTCAGGAAGCAGAACCAGGCGACAATATCGGCTTCAACGTGAGAGGATTGAACAAGAAGGACATAAGGCGCGGAAGCGTTATGGGTCCTGCTGATAATCCTCCTGCAGTTGCCAAAAAGTTCACTGCACAAGTAATGGTATTGCAGCACCCTACTGTAATCACTGTGGGTTACACTCCAGTATTGCACTGCGGAACTGCACAAGTTGCCTGCAAAATTATTGAAATTAAGGCAAAACTTGACCCAAGAACCGGCGGAGTAAAGGAGGAGAAGCCTGACTTCGTCAAAAGGGGAGACGCAGCTATTATGGTGTTTGAACCAACAAGGCCAATGGTTATTGAACAGAAAGACAAAGTCCCGCAATTGTCAACATTCGCAATAAGGGATATGGGAATGACTGTGGGCGCAGGCGTGTGCACAAAAGTAGAATAAAAGAAAATTCTACTTTTACTTTTTTATTATTTTTTATAGAAACTCTTTTAAATAATTCTATTTTAGATTATTGTTATGTCAAGCGTTCGAATTAAATTGTCCAGCACGGATACAAAGGAGTTGAAGGAAATTTGCAGCCAGATAACTGATATAGCCGAAAGGATGAAAGTGGCTGTTAAAGGCCCTGTTCCATTGCCAAGGCATGACCTGAAAGTGCCAGTAAGGAAAGCACCTGGAGGTTCAGGAAGGGAAAGCTACGAAACTTGGCATTTAAGGATTTCCAAAAGATTAATACTATTGGGAGTCAACGAGATGGCGCTCCGACTAATAATGCGCATACCAATACCAAAAGGCGTAAACGTGGAAATGGAAATAAGAGAATAATGTTAATCATTTACCCCACTGAAACCTGCTATGGCTTGGGATGCGAAGCCGCAAATAAAGAAGATATTAAGAAAATTTACGAGTTAAAAGGCAGGGATTCATCAAAACCTTTGATTGTTCTTGTTAACAGCATTGAAATGTGGAAAAAGATTGCAAAAGTAAGCAAAGAAGCGCTGGCTTTGGCGGTGAAGTACTGGCCTGCTCCTTTGACTATTGTGCAGCCGAAGAAGAATATTATTCCTGACATTCTTGCAAGAAAAGAAGTCGGCGTGAGGTGGAGCCCTCACCCAGCACCCAGCAAAGTAATTAATGAATTGAAGTCGGCTATTGTGAGCACTAGCGCGAACTTGTCAGGCGGGAAGAATCCCTACAAAGTAATCGACGTGCCTAAGATTATCCGCGAAAGTGCCGGCAAAATAATTGATGAAGGGGAACTGCCGAAGAATCCTCCAAGCACAGTAATCAGAATAAGCAATGGAAGAATTGAAGTTTTAAGGCAGGGAAGCATTAAACTTTAAAATATTTCTCATAAAGAGGAGGCATCCTCTGCTTCATAAAATACGCTATTCCTACACCTATTATGAATCCTGCAGCATGAGCCACATGCCCGATTCCGTGGCCTCCGCCAATGCTGAACACTAATTCAGTGATGAATAATATGGGGCCTGCAATGCTCACAGGCGCAGTAGTGTATATGAAACCTATTGGCATGAACACTCTCGCCCTCGGCTCCAACACTACTGCGCTTCCAATGAGCGCGTAAATGTAAGCGCTTATTCCCAAGCCGTAAACTCCCGGGTCAAAAATTCCGAAAACAATGTTCGCAAAAATCACGCTTGAAAAGAATAATAATAGCATGAATTTCGAGCCATGCTTTAATTCCACTAATGAGCCGAACATGAACAATGCAAAACAATTGAACAATAAGTGCAGTAATCCGCCGTGAAGAAACGCGTTAGTGACTAATGTCCAAGGGTACTGGGATACTGTGGCGCTGTTGAACATTAAGTAATCGTACCATGACTGAGGCACTAGAATGTACGCTGCCACGCATATAATGATTAACCACTTCGTGACTTCGCCAATGTTAAACAAAGGCTGGGGTTGCCTCTGAGTGTAATACTCTGAATAATCCATGAATTAATAATAATCAATAGTTATATTTAAAAACTATTGCACAATATTTAAAATTGTGATGAAAAAATCATTGCTC
>PEWF01000065.1 GCA_002779595.1 archaeon CG07_land_8_20_14_0_80_38_8
ATTAATGATTTGGATAATTTACCTCCTTATTGCAATCGTTTTAATGAGCGTTAACGCTTACGTTGTGAAATTATTAGTCAAAAATATTAACCCGTTAATTGTCTTATTTTACCAGTACTTAATTGCAATACCATTGCTTATTATTTATTCATTAATGGTTAATGCTGACTTATTAACAGGCAATTTTAACATAGTGTTATTGGGATTCCTGTACGTTACAGGCATTGCATTATTTTACATAGCATTAAAGAAAGGCTCGTTAAGCAAAGTTTCGCCAGTGTTCAACCTTAAAATGATAATTACAGCAATACTTGGAATAATTGTGCTGTCAGAGCCTTTGACTCTGAACAAAATTGTCGGGTTATTATTCGGAATTTTAAGCGTTTACTTATTGAGCGGTGAGGAAGTATGAACTGGCTCATTTACTCCCTGCTGGCGATGATAATACAGGGAGTTGTATTATTCCTAGTGAAATTATTCTCATTCAACGTCCACCCTTTCATAATACTATTATATCAGTACATTGGAAGCATAATTTTAATGCTTGTTTACCTGCTGCTCAAGAAAATAAGTTTCAGGGTTAAGAGAAAACAATTATTTCCATTATTATTTTCAGGATTCCTTGTAAGCACTGGCTTGGCATTCTATTACTTAGCCCTCGGATTGGAAACCGCGTCAAGAGTGGTGCCGTTGCACAACGTTGGCATCACAGTCCTGCCAGTACTGCTTGCAGTATTATTCCTGAAAGAAAAAATGGACTGGAAAAAATTCATAGGAATCGCGTGCTCAATAATCTGCATCATATTCTTAACGATTTAAGAATAATGAACAATAAAATCATGCCCCAGAAAATCCACCTGTTCATGTAAAAATTGACTAATTTGCCGGTTAAGTCAAGAGTATTGTAAAAATTATTGCCCCATGAATTGTTAATTGAAGGGCTTACTGAATAATCATATTCAGGCATTAGTCTGAAATATTCATCCCTGAAATAATAAGTGTTAATGATGCTGTTTTTGCACTCATCGCTGAGGTTAGCGTAATCCTCACCAGTGCAGTTATTGTGCACGTCCTGCGACACGAATTTTGAAAGCATATCCATTTTTAATAATGCTTCCTCATCTGATAGTACAATTTTAGTGTAATTATTTAAATCACCCAGCGGGACGCCCCAGCCTTTGGGGTTGTATTCTGTGAATTCCATTAAATTATTGCCGCAATTGCTTAACTCGTGCGCTTTCTTTACAATAAAATTCACAGTGTCATGGTCTACGTGCCCTGCCTCGTAAGCGTGCGTGTAAAAAGTGTCAGAGCAGTGATTATTCATGTAAAAGGTGATGCTGTAAACAGTCCTGAACAATCCGAAAACTCCCAAGTCATTGTAAAAATTCAAATCATCAAAATCATAATATTTAATAGTGATGCTCTTGTTCAGTAATGACAGAGCGCTTAACTGCTCATTCTTCCTTAACAATTCATCTGCGTAACTTTTGTTGTACTCTTCAGGGGCGCCGTCAGTGAAAACTATTACAGTAACATTATTATTCCTAATTAAAACGTTTGAAGCGCCGATTATTTCATCATCACTGTGCGCAACGAAAATGGTTGAGCCTGCAAAAGCAACCGGCAAAAAAAGTAACAGTAATATTATTCTTTTCATTTCAGCAATTCCTTCTTGAATTTCCTGGCATAAAAATTTGCAAATAAGTAATACAAGAATATGATTAATATTGTGATTATTGCTGCTGGAATCATTGCCAAGGAATCGCCGAATCCCATTAGTCTGAAACTTTTCGCAAGCAGGAAATGGGTGATGTAAATTTCAAATGATAATAACCCGAACACTCGCAGGAACCTGAATTTAATATTCTTCTGGTTCAAGTAATAAATAATAACTGTGATGAACCCGCAAATGCTTGTGAAGTAAAAGAACAAGTTCAGGCTTCTCATGTAGTAATCAACAGGAATCAAAGGATACAGGATTACTGCAATGAGCCCGCTCATTAATGAAATGATTAAATTAATCCTCAGCTTATTGTCAACGTAGTTTTTGAGAAAGAAGGCACCCATCAGCATTATGGGCACAAGGTTGAGAATGCTGAACCAGCCCCTGAACAGCATGTTAAGAAAAAATCCAATAATTGAGTATCCTGTATTGAATGGGATGCCGGCAGTCCACCCATTCCTCCATGAGAATAAAAGTATTGCCTGTGTGATGTAAATCAAAAAACTTGCTTCCATGAACTTGTCCTTCTTTTTTAGGTAATGGATGAGGATGCTGGCAATGACAGCGCTTACTGTTATGCCCTGTATTGCCTCTTCCCACTCGTAAAAAGTCCTGAAACCCCACATGAACATTGTGAAAGGAATGCTTATCAGGAAATACTTGCCGTATTTTTTAACGCTTTTAACAATCATGTCTTTTACATTGCTGAATTTTGTGCTGATGAAGTAAGCGCTCATTCCTGAAACGAAACAGAACAATAATATTGGAGGCAATAAAGTCACGCTGTTAATTCCCTTGACGTAGAAAGGCGCGTCAACGTGAACGTCGTAAACGCTTAAGTAATCAAAAATGTTCAAAAATACCATTAACAATATTGCCAATCCCCTGAATTCGTCAACGTAAAAAACGCGCTCTTTCATCACTCTTTTAAAGAAGGAATTAATTATTTTTAAAATAATGGTAAAGTTAATTGCATGGGATTTGGACAATAATTTATGGACAGGAGTGGCGTATTACACTGACAAAGACACTATCAGGCTCAAAAAAGGCGCGAAGCAGGTTCTGAAAGAGATTAATAATTTAGGTTTGTTAAACGCTGCATGCTCAAGGAATAATACTGAAGATGCAATGAAATTATTGGAAAAATTCGGCATTAAGAAATATTTCACTGCTTTCAAAATAGGATGGGGTTTGAAAAGCGATTACTTGAAGGAATTAAGCAGGGAATTAAAAGTTCCTTTAAGCCAAATATTATTCCTTGATGATGACGCTTTCCAGAGGGCGGAAGTTGAGAAAAGCACAGGCATAAAAACAGCATATTTTGACAATTTACTTGAGCTTCTGAACCATTTAAACATTGACAAAGGGAGAATAAAAGTGCTGAAAGAGCATGAGGGCAGATTAACTGCTGAGCACGAATTTAAAGGTGATTTTAAGGGCTTCCTGAACTCCTGCAATATTGAAATGAGAGTCAGGGAAGCAGTGGAGGATGATTTGCCGAGGGTTGTGCAGTTATTAAACAAGACTAATGAATTGAACGCAACAGGCAACCACAAGAGTTTAAGGGAAATCAAAGAAGATAATGACTGCATCCTTGTCGCGGAATTAACTGACAAATTCGGCAATTATGGGATAA
>PEWF01000005.1 GCA_002779595.1 archaeon CG07_land_8_20_14_0_80_38_8
CCCTGCAACCAGTAATTATACAATTTTTCCCGCACTGCTTGCATTTAAAACCCTTATCAGCGCTTGTAACCTGTATTAATCCGCAATTTCTGCACTGAATTACCCTGAACATTCGTCATCAATCCCTTTATTGGCCAGTTCATCAGCCAGTTCATTCAAATCCCTTCTAATATGCTCATAGATTACTTCCTTAAAACACTTTTCCAGCATTTTAACATTATTATGAAGAGTTTTCAGGATTGGATTATTAACACTATAATCTCCTCTTAATTGTCTCACTACTAATTCGCTGTCGCTCCTGACAATAATTTTACTATTCGTGAGCTTGCGGGCAGCTTTCAAACCAGCAATAATTGCTTCATACTCTGCCTGATTATTAGTTGCTTTGCCCAGGAATTTGCAGATTTTCCCGACTAGTTCACCCTTTGAATTGCTTATAACAGCACCAATGCCCGCAAGTCCGGGATTCCCTCTTGAAGCACCGTCAGTATTAATAATTAAATCCATTAATCTCATACTCCGCAAATTGTTTTAATAATAGTCCCATTGCTGCTTACAGTGTAAACTTTATCGCCATTGCTGCCAGAAGTGAAAACATTATAAAAATTGTCGCTAATATTGACAGCACTGGTAATGTTTTCATCCAAACCTTCATTAATCAAGTAATCATTCACAACTTCCTGCGCACCAGCAACATTTTCAACACTGCTGCCGTAATATAAGTAAGAATTTTCAGGCGTTGAATCATCACACCAACAATTATCAACTTCGTAGTCAAACAATTCGCACGCGCTCAAGCCAGAAACATTATTGTCCTGAACAGCGCACCCGCTTATTAGGGTAATAAGTGTGATGATGAACACAAACACCTTCATAATCTTGTTAAAAGATTATTGATTAATTAAAAACCTTGTTTTTTTTAGTAAAATTTTTAAAAAACATTTTATCATATGTTATTATGAATTATTCTCATTTAGTAAAATTTGTTAAGAAAAATATAGATATGCGCAGGAGGGTTAATCATCAAATTCATCAATGAATACTCAAAAATTATAAATTTTTCTGTTAAAAATCCTTTACACGCTGAACAAATTAAGATTAAATAAAATTATTTCTTGTAATCTGCTCATTAAGTATTATTAAGGCAATTATCCTATTATAATAATTTCCATAAGTTTTTTAAAGTCCATATTTTTGTGATTATAATTATGAAAATATTTTGCCAGGAGTGCAATAATTTATTATTGGGCAGGGATGGAATGCTTTACTGCAGCACGTGCAATATTTCATATAAAATTAACGAGTCTGACAAGCAATTGTTAACATTAAAGAAAAAAATTGTTCATAATGAAAAGTATGACATGCCTTTAATAATAAGAAATTCAGAACTTGAAAATAGTTTGCAGAAAGAAGACACTAAAGCCTTGTATGAGCAATTTAAGGAATACAATTCAACTAATTAATTACTTTATATATTCTATTGTATAAGTTGATGCAGTCCATAAATCCCAACTATTAGTGGGCAATTGCTCCAAATCGCTCATTTCAAAAGCATCCCTGTTAATATTGTATGAATCATAGAAACCATTCTCAACCCGGTAAACATCCCCTGTTTCAGGATCATACACTCTCTCATACCCGAGAGTAGTATCAGACCATTTCTCAGACAATATATCATCAGATTGCTGTCTGCTATCCCATGAATCCATTATAATATCAGACGTTTCGCTGAGGATTTCCCCAGTTTTTAACGCGCTCTGCGCTGCCTGATTCTGCGCCTGCAAACAAGCACTAACGTAAGAATCAGATATTGAATAACTGCCCATTATTTGGTTCAATATTGGTTCATACTGCAGGAATTCATCCTCTCCAGCAGTTAATCCAATAAAAGTCATGCCGTAGCCAATTCCTGCAATCGGGAATTCAGCAGTTTCCACATAAAACAAACCCTCTCCAAGCCCGCTGCCCTGAGAAAACAAAGCTCTTATAATTTTTGCATCAGAAGCAGTTGGTAATATCAGTTGTGAAGGAGTCTCTGATGAAATAACCTGCACATCATGAATTTTAGGAGCTAAAGGTGCAACTTCAGACATAATATTTGCATCTGCCAATTCCTTAAAATGATTAAGAAAATTCTCAGCAGTCAAAGGCGAAACAACAGGGGAATCAGTCCAGAATATGTAATAAGTTGCTCCTATACTGGCATAATAGTCTTTCCATGATAAATCATTGCTCTTCTGCTCCTCGCTTATGTAAACAGGGCCTGCTTCAGAGAAGTAAAACACCTGCCTTAAAGGATTTGAGGAATCATAAGCAACAAAAGATTTAGTGGCGCATTCCCCGTAGCTCACCACGCTCCACGTATCCGGCACGCTTAAACTTATCTCCCCGTCAGTCCAAGCCGCGTAATTAATGCTGGAATTCTGCTGGACAAAAGTATTATTCCCTGTATTATTGGAGTCAATGATTGTATTGTTAGTGTTAGTGCCGTTGGAATCTATTACAGTATTATTCCCTCCAGTATTATTGCCTGAGGTTATCAAAGTATTGTTCAAGTCGTCCCCTGCATTGCTGGAATTTGTCCAAGTATTGTTCGAATCAGCCCCAGTATTATTATCAGCGCTTGCATTATCAGCATTGCTGCCATTATCCATGTTAAAATTAATATTAGTGCCGCTTGGGTCAATGTAAACAGAGGATGGAGTTGCAAGAGGCCTTGGTGTTGTAAAAACATTCTGGCTGTTTGCATTTACACTAACTACATTGCTGTCAAGCTGTGCAACCTGGATGAATGATTCAATAACATCATAATCTTCAAAATCCTTTGTATAGGATTTAGGATTGCTCATACTGCCATCAAAGCTTTCAACAATAGAAACATCAATCTTTCCATATTTCAGTTTTGCAGTGTCAATAATTTCATATTCTATCTCAACATAGGATGAATCCTCTGGATCATTTTCAGGGTCAGAATAAAGTATTGTGTTATATTTACCAAAAAAATAATTTGGGTAGCAGTTAAGGTAAACACTTACTACATTGGTTCCTTCACCAAGACCATCTTTAATATCATATGTTTTGTTTAAAGTTCCAGTTATATTTAATATTTCTATTTTATCATCATTTAAATAAAGCTGCACATTGCCTTTTTCAAGAACTCCTTCAGGAATTCCAAAATTATTGTCCAGCTCTTTTCCAACAATATGCAGGGTTGCATTTT
>PEWF01000079.1 GCA_002779595.1 archaeon CG07_land_8_20_14_0_80_38_8
TTGCTGTCATTTAAATGAAAGCATTCCAATCTTTTTAATCCAATAATTTTGTCAAAATTTTTAAAAACTTTATCATACTCATTGGCTAAATCGTAGCCCGCAGAGTACGCGTGGCATGTGTCAAAGCACACGCCAACTCTTTTATTGTCATAAATGTTTTTGATTACTTTATGTAATTCTTCAAAAGTTGAGCAAAGATTATTGCCGTGTCCTGCAGTAATTTCAAGGAATAATTTTGCCCTGAAACCCTTAATTTTATTGAAAATAGTGTTCACGCTTTCGCTGATTAATATTAAGCCTTTCTTTTTGTCCTTGTTCGAGCCTGGATGCAGAACAACCCCTTTCAGCCCGAGCTTTTCGCACCTTTCAAACTCTTTAATTAAATTGTTTATGCTTTTAATCCTCTGCGCTTCGTCTTCATGCGCCAAGTTTAATAAGTAAATCGCGTGGGAGCAGTTCGGCTTAATATTAAATTCTTCTGATTTTATTTTCCACTGCACTGATTCATTTTCATTAATGCTTCTGCCTTTCCACATGCGCGGGCTTTGCGTGAAAATCTGCACGCAATCGCAACCGTCACTCTTGCCCATTTCAAGAGCTTTGTAATAACCTCCGCTCGTTGATTCATGCGCTCCTAATAACATAATCGAGAATTAATTATTCAAGTATTAAATAATTTTTAGTATTTCCTCTTCCGTTTTGCACCTGCCTATATTGTCTCTTAATTTCCTTGCGCCTTTGAATTCCTTAACCAGCCACGCGCAGTGGTTGCGCAGTTCTGCAAGGTCATAACGCTTCTCGTACTTATGGTATAATTCAATGAATCTCTTGATTAAATTAATCCTTTCAATTTTTGAATGCTTTACTAACTCATTCGTTTTCAAATAATCCTCTGAATCTCTGAAAATGAACGGATTATTAATAGCAGCTCGTCCTATCATCACAGCATCACACTCAGTTTTATCAAAGCATTCCTTCACATTCTCAGGTGTTAGTAAGTCACCGCTTGCAATGACAGGAATCTTGACTGACTTTTTCAATTTCTTGACAGCGCTCCAGTCTGCAGGCGTGCCGTAGCCTTCAAACTTTGTCCTGGGATGGAGTGTTATGAATTCAGCGCCAGCAGCCTCAATTAATAGTCCAATCTTAATGCAGTCATCCTCTTCCCATCCTTTGCGGATTTTGACGCTCACAGGCACTGGTGAATATTTCACCATTGTTTTGATTATCCTCTTCATTAAAGGCAAATCCTTCAATAATGCTGCACCATTCCCTGCCTTTATCTGGTCATCACTCGGGCACCCAGCGTTCAAGTCAATAACATCGCAATTATCCAATTCCTGAACGCATTCTTTGAACTCGTCAGGCTCGCTGCCAATGAACTGCGCAAGTAACGGCTGCTCATTCTTATACCAATAAAAATTTTCACGCTCACGAATAAAACTTTTGGTGTTAATCATAGGGGTGCTGACTAATCCAGCTCCGCATTCCTTGCATAATAGCCTGAATGATGCGCAGTTGACATTGTCCAAAGGAGCCAAGTAAATATTGTTCTTAGTCGTTATCATAACATTTTTAATAACGTTTTTCCCTTTTAAATTTTTGATGAAGATAAGCATGGAAACCCCTTATTTGAAAGAGAAGCTTAAACTTTTGCTGGAAAAGAATGAAGGTTTGGAGGATTGGGATAATAATGTTAACATTACCCTGCTTTATCATACTTTTGGCAGGATTTACTCAGAAGAGGGTTTTTGGTGCACTTCTTTTCCTGCGTGGGATATTCTTGAAAAATTAATACATTTTTACCCGTTAACAAAGCCTGTTGTTATGAAAGAATTGGAAGAATACGTTGATGAAGTCATTTTCAAGCCATCTGATGAAAAATCATATTTTGGGGAGTGCAGAAAAAACAAAGATAATACTGGTTTTTTAATAACTGTTTTTAATAATTATAATTTTTCAGAACAGAAAAAGATTTTAATCCACGAAATCGGGCATATTTATTTCCGCGTTCAGGGTTATAACATGTACGGTTTAAGGCGCGGAAAAAATAATGAAGCAGTGATAAGCCTATTTCATAATGATGAATTCCTTAAAATTGAGGACTTATTAACTAAAGAGGCTGAAAGGTTTGTGGGTGAGAATGATGAATTCATGACTGATTTAATGCTTCAATTGGATTCAAGGAATGCTTCCAACCTGCTGGTGGGTAAATCATAACGGAGTATTTAAAAATTTAAGAATAATTTATTAAACATTAATGATAACTGAAGTAATAGTGCTGGGCACTAGCAGCCAGTTCCCAACGAAGCAGAGGAATCATACCAGTATTTTCTTAAGGTTTGACAAGTTCACTTGCCTTTTTGACTGCGGTGAAGGCACTCAGAGGCAGATGAGGATTTTAAAACTCAGCCCTCACCACGTTAACGCGTTATTCATAAGCCACTGGCACGGAGACCACACTTTGGGCATTGGTGGAATACTCCAAAGTTTAAGCGCGAGCAAGAGGACAAGGACTCTGGAAATTTACGGGCCTAAGGGAACAGAGGACAGGGTTAATCACATTATTAATACTTATTATTTTAAGAAAACTTTCAAAGTCATCATTCACGAAGTCAGCCCTGAAAATGAGGAATTAATAGTTGACAATAAAGATTTTAAAATAACTGCGTTCCCGCTGAATCACGGGATACCATGCAACGGCTACGCATTCTATGCCAATGAGTACAGGAGGATTAATACTGAATACACTAAGAAGTTCGGCTTGGAGCAGCACCCTTTGCTTGGCAGGCTGCAGAAAGGAGAGGATATTGTTTTCAAGGGAAAGAAGATAAGTGTTAAGAAAGCAACTTATTTGAAGCCTGAAACCAAGGTATGCTACGTTATAGACACGAAGTATGACAAGTCATTAATTAATTACGCAAAGAACAGCGACTTATTAATCTGCGAGGCAACTTATTCAGAAGAGGATAAGGAGAAGTGCGGAGAATATAATCATATGAGCTCGGCTGAAGCTGCAAATATTGCAAAGAAGAGCAATTCGAAAAAATTATTATTGACTCATATCAGCCAAAGGTACGGCTCCCCTAAGAAGTTGGAGGAAGAGGCGAGGAAAATTTTCAAGAACGCGGTTTACGCGAAAGATTTTGACAAAGTAATCATAAAATAGTGTTGTCTTTTTCTTTGTTCCTTTTAAGGTTATTCTCTAATAATAATTTGTGCTCAACCTGCGCGACTAATTCGCGCGTGCGTTCTATCACGTCAGGGTTTACGCTGATTTTGTCAATCCCGCAATTTATTAAGAATCTTGTAATTTCAGGATAAACGCTCGGCGCCTGCCCGCAAATGCTTGTCTTAACCTTGTACTCCCTGCATATCCTGATAGTTCTTTCAAGGCACCTCAGCACTGCCTCGTTGCGCTCATCAAACCAGTCGCCCAGTTTCCCGTTATCTCTGTCAACGCCTAATACTAACTGCGTTAAGTCATTGCTTCCAATGCTGATGAAGTCAATGCCCATTTCGCAGAACTTGTCTATTAATATTACTGCACTGGGGACTTCAACCATTATGCCGATTTTCATGCCTGTATTTTTCATGCCTTCTTCTTCTATAATTTTGAAAATTTTCTCCAACTCCCATGTGTTGCGCACGAATGGTATCATTAATTCAACATTCGTTAACCCCATACTGTTCCTGATTTTTTTCAAAGCCCTTAATTCTAACTTGAAAGTTTCCACGTATTCGGGTGAGACGTAGCGGCTTGCACCCCTCCATCCAATCATTGGATTCCTTTCATCAGGCTCGTAATCTTTGCCTCCGGGCAAATTCCTGTACTCATTAGTCTTAAAGTCAAGAGTCCTGTAAGTCACTGGTCGAGGCTGGAACATTCTTGCAACTTTTGCAATATCATTCGCGAATTTATCAATGAATTCCTGCCCCCTGCCTTCCTTGATTAATGCGCTTGGATGAATGTTTAATTCAGCAGCAATGAATTCAGCCCTTAACAATCCGACTCCGTCAACGTCGCGGTGCGCTGTCTTGTCAGCTAATTCAGGAGTGCTGAGATTAACATGAATTTCAGTGCCGGTAACGACTTTGCGGTAAAAACCCGGCTGTCCTTCAGGAATCCCAATATTCGGCACTTTTGTCTCTTCACTCATTGCAAGAACTTCCTCGCTTTTCCCTATGTAAACAACGCCGTTAGTGGCATCCAGTGTAACAACGTCTCCGTCACTTAATTTATTAGTTGCATCACCTGTCCCTACAATGCATGGAATGCCTAATTCCCTTGACACTATTGCTGCATGGCAGGTCATTCCGCCCTCGTCGGTTATTATTCCTGCTGCTCTTTTCATTGCAGGCACCATGTTAGGGTCAGTCATTTTTGTCAATAAAATATTCCCTTCCTTGACTTTGTCCAGTTCGTCAACTGTTTTAATTTTGACAACAATTCCAGTGGCTACTCCTGGGCTTGCTCCCAAACCGTGGAGTATTGCCTCGCTTTTCCCTTTAACTTCCTCGCTTACTGTTTCAGTCTTAATATTTTTCAGAGTAGTAACAGGGCGAGACTGTGTTATGTATAACTTGTTCCTTTCCACTGCCCATTCAATATCCTGCGGGAAATTATAATGCTCTTCAATGCTTTTGATAATTTTGGCTAATCTCAAAATGTTGCTGTCAATTAAAACCTGGGAATCCTGCTCCTTTGCAGGAACATCAGCCCAGTCAGTAGTCCCATTTTCTTTCCTGGCTAATTTCCTTGTCTGCTTTTTCAATTCCTTTTTCTTGATTTTCAGGTCCGCCTTGTTAATGATGTACAGGTCAGGATTAATCTCTCCCTGAACAATTGCTTCCCCTAATCCGTATCCTGCTTCAATAATAATTTCTTCCTTGTTCCCTGTGCTGGGGTTAACGCTGAATGCGACGCCGCTCACTTCACTGTTAATCATTTTCTGCACAACAACTGCAATTTTGACTTTCATGTGCGGGAAATTATTCCTCTGCCTGTAATAAATAGCTCTTGCAGTGAAAAGTGAAGCCCAGCATTTCTGCACGTTCTTGACAACGCTGTCGCTTCCCCTCACGTTCAGGTAAGTTTCCTGCTGCCCTGCAAAACTTGCATCAGGCAAGTCCTCAGCAGTGGCGCTGCTTCTTACTGCAACGAAAGGATTGTCCCTTCCGCTCTTGATAATTTCAGTAGTGGCATTATTAACCTCGTTAGTGTAAGAGCCGAGTTTCATATTATCATAACTCTGCATTATTTCTTTGGCAATCTTTTCAGGCATTTTCTCCTGCTTAATGGCTTCCTGAACTTTCATTGCAACATTCTGCAACTGGTTATTGTCTTCAACGTTCAAATTTTTCAGAATACTTTCAATCTCTTCTATTAATCCGGTTTCTTCAAGAAAATTCCAGTACGCGTTCGCAGTTACAATAAAACCCGAAGGGACTGGGAAGCCTGCCTGGAACATTTCACCAAGATTAGCGCCCTTGCCTCCTGCAATTTCAATATTCTTCTTGCTAATCTCATTAAACCATTTTGTGAATTCAGCCATTAATAAGAAATGAATGATTGAGTATTTAAAATAATTACTGATTCATTACTGGAACCTTTGCAGGTTTCTTTGTAACTTCAACATACGTTTTTATGCATAATTTGCAGCTTGCTTTCCTTAATGCTTCCCTTGCCACTTTTTCCTTATCAGCATCCAATTCTATATACATTATTTCCTGCCCTGCTCTTATGCGCGCGGCAATATTAGTCGGCTTCCCGTAAGACTGCGCCATACCTGTCGAGTACCTGTCTGCTCCAGCTCCCATAGCAATAGGGTTAATTCTTACAACGTGGTGGGGATAAACTTTAATCTTGAAATGAAAACCTTCTGCTTTCCCCCCAAAAATGGTGAGCAAATACTTATTGGCAGTCTGCCTTGCAGCTTCAATACTGTTGTCCAGCAAAGTGGCGCTCTGCAGAGTGAACATGCTGACTCTCATAGGGAAGTTCACATTGCTCTCGCCCATGTCGAACTTGACAGTTTTCTTATTAGGCACTCCGCCCCTGATGTACATGTGCTTTTTATACTTGGACTTGCGGGTGTAAGGGCGCTTTAAAGTCCTGTAACAATCGTTGCCTCTTTTCTTTGCCATAACTAATAATTAATAGAAGATTGTTTTAAAAACTTTTTCGTTCCGGAGAGATTTATTTTGCGAAATTAAAAATTTCATTATTATTAAGCCATTCTTTGATTTCTTTTGCAATCCTTTCAGCTTCATCTTTTATTATGAAGGAATGAGGGTGGTTTAATAATACGAGTTTTTTAGGCTCATTGCAGTGCTGGTATAAGAATCTGGCATGGGATATGGGTATTAAAGTATCCCTTTTGCCGTGAATAATAAGTATTGGTTTCCTTAATTTCCTTGCAGAGTGCTCAATATCTGCCTCCTTGGCTTCCTCAAAGAATGAGTCATGCAGCAGGAATTTATTCTTTGCCCTTTCGAAGATTTTTTCCGCACTTTCCAGCACTCTTTTCGTAATGCTTAAATTTGCAGAACTTTTAACCTTTTCAATCTTACTTATTATTTCATCCTCATTAATGTTCTCGCCAAAAGCAACCACTGGGCTGAATTTCAGGAATGAATCGCTGAAAGTAATCATTGGCAATACTAATCCTTCAATTGTAATAATTCCCTTAACTCTTTTGCTTGAATTCCCTGCCAGAATGCACGCTGCCCCGCCCATGCTGTGCCCTATTAAAATAATCTTTTTGTATTTTTTGAAACGCTTCAACACGCTTTTCAGGTCATCACTTTCTTTTAGCAGTCCTGCTTCGCCGAACACGCCTTCGCTTTTCCCGTTCCCGCTGAAATCAAAACGGAAAATGCTGAAACCATCTTTGGTTAATTCATTGCTTATTGTTTTGAACAAAGAATATTCTTTTGTGCCTGCGAATCCGTGGCAGAGAATAATTAATGCTTTATCCTCCTTGCTCTTATCCAATACTCCTGCTAATCTCTCGCCTTTTTTGTTTTTCACGAATACTTCTTTCACAAAAAGTATTAAAAACTCCAATACTTTAATAGTTTTTTGAATGGAAGATTACAAAACCCTGATTGAGAGCGCTTACCGGGAAGCAAAAGTTGCAGATTACATGATTTACGTGACAAGCAAATTAGTCAGGGACAAGAAAGTTTTAATCAGCGTATTAATGCACCTGGACAAATCATTCAATAATGCGATTACTGCTTACCTGACAAGGGAGAGAATGTTCAGGAGAGTCCCGCCAGTGCCGAGCGATTCGCAATTATTGGTTGAATTGTTCTTTGAAAAGTGTGCGCAAAATTTAAAGGTGGAAAAAGAACTGAAAAATGTAATGATTAAAATAAACAAAGCCATAAAAGCTTATAATGGCCGGGGCATGCTGCTGGAGAGGACGAACAAGTACGTTTTCATTGCCCCTAATTACGAATTAATAGATTTGAGGCCTAATGAGGTTAAGGAATGGATTAAGAAAAATATTGAATTCGTGAACTTGCTAAGGGAGGATTTAAACAGATGAATTTGTTCTATTTGAAAAGAGGGAAGGAAGAAATAATGTTATCACATGAATTACTGAATAATTTTAACGATGATAAAGCCATGAAATTAGTTACTCACTTAAGTAAGAGCATGAATTTCATGATTGATTTCATGAACAATAAGCATGTTGAAATGCCTTTGGAATTTGCAGAAACCAGGGAAAAAGTTAAGGAAGTAATGGGTGATGATTTTATAGACACATTATTTTACCTGAACAGTCTTAATAATAATTCAATCAGGGTGTTAAACTCCTCCAATATTCTTATTAACACGAAAATTATAAACCAAGTGGACAAGAGTCATTTTGAGAATTTAGTAAGCCAGGTAATTAATTATTTTAACAATTTGTATGAGAAGACAGAGCAGGGATTAATGTGGCATTGACGGAAATTTTGAATTACGTTTTGGAATTAATCAGAACCAGCGGCGCGTGGGGTGTAATGCTTGGAGTGCTTGTTGAAAGTGTTATAGCACCAATCCCAAGCCCGGTTATTATAATGGCTGCAGGTTTCATAATGCTTCCTGCAAGCGCTAATTTTGCCCAAATCATTATACCTTTACTTTTGACGATTACTCTGCCCGGCGCTTTCGCCACCACTGTTGGTTCATACATAGGCTACGGAGTCGGCTACTTCGGGGGCAAGCCTTTAATCCAGAAAATGGAATGGTTACTTGGGGTTTCATGGGACGACTTGAACAATGGCATCAAGTATTTCCAGAAGGGATTAAAGGATGAATTAATAGTGTTCACTGCGCGGGCAGTTCCAATCATCCCGTTAAGCGTGTTCAGCGCAGTTGCAGGAGTGACGAGGATTAACGTGAAAACTTTTACAATATTTACATTCCTCGGCGCATTAGTTCGCGTGTTCATCCTTGGAATTGCAGGCTGGTTATTGGGCGCTGCTTACGGCGAATTAGCCACTCAAATAAATGCGTTAGAAAATATTGGATTAATACTTATAATTGGATTAGTAATTCTTATTTTCTTCCTGGTTTACAAAAGAGTTAATTCAGGCAAATCATAGTGCTCGTGCGCTCAACTTCCTTAATATTCCTGATTTTCTTGATTATGAATTTCTGCAAATCCTGCATTTCAGGAACCTGAATTTTAAGAATAATGTCATACTCGCCGTAAACAATGTTAATATCCTTCACTGCCTCATCTTTTCTTAATTCTTTTTCCACTTTTTCCTCGGCACCGCTTTCAACAACCATAAGAATGTAAGCATTTATCATAAAACAATTTTTAGAAAATGAAACTTTTAAAACTTATCCATTACTGCAATTAATTATGCGCCAGGCAATTACTCCGATTATCAGCGTTACTCTTTTAATAATGATGACTGTTGCTTTGGGAAGTTTAGTGTTCGTATGGTATCAAAGTGCGAGCAGTGATTTGGAAACTAGTGTGAGTGAAAATGCGGAGAATTATCCCGGGAGTTCGTGCAGTGCTGTGAAAATTGTCAACGCGAACGGCACAAGCATTACAATCACTAATACTGGGTGCGACGCGATAAGCAGCGTGAGATTATTCATTGACAACGTAATGGTTGACTCTGAATTCATGGTTTATTTGCAGCCTGGAAAAGGGGTGACAATAATTTTTCCTGAGAGCGTAACGCTTTATGAGGATGAGAACCACGTTTTTCAGGTAATCTTGAAGACAGGAGAGAGAGACAAGTATACTCTGCTGGGGATTCAGTCAACAGTTGAATCAGGATTCGCAGGCAAATGCGATGAAACATTCACTGCATGCGGGAATACTTGGTTTGAAGGAATGGTAACATCAGCAGATTACAATAATTGCGCGTGCTGCGGTGACGACACAGGAGAATACTTTTACAATGGAAGCATCAGCGACACTGCTTATTTCTGCCAAGACAGCGTGTTCACGAATACACCAATTGATTCCAGCCAGACAATATGCAATTATTACAATTATAACTGGCTTAATGGAGATATTTCAGGCATTGATTCTGATACATGGGCTAACACATCATTTTATTATAGGAATCCAATAACCATTACTGAACAGTCAGGCAGTACACTCACTGATTACCAGGTTAATCTCAATATTGACACTGCTTCACTAATTAGTGCTGGTAAGATGCAATCTGACTGTGATGATATGCGATTCTATAATTCAATTAACTCCAGCATTCCTTATTGGTTGGAATCAGGCTGTGATTCAGCAAGCACCAAAGTATGGGTTAAGGTTCCTAATATCCCATCGTCAAGTACAGAAACAATCTGGATGTATTATGGCAACTCGAGCGTTAGCAATGAGGGTAATGGCATACAGACTTTCCTGTTCTTTGACAATTTTGATGATGGTGATATCACTGATTGGACAGCGACAGGTTCTGGAACAACAAATGAGGCATCAACAACTTATAGTGTTTCAAGCAGTTATAGTTTACGGCATGACTTTGTTTCTGATTATGGAACAGTGTATAAATCGTATCCTGACCAGACAACGACCTTTGTGGTAGAATATTCTACCTTGGCTGTTGCAGATAACAGCGGGATAGCTCTTAATGCTGGAACTGCTTTTAATAGTTATGATGGTGCTTGGGTAACATTTTGGTCTGGAAATCTAATATACTATTCTGATGCTGGTGAAGAAATCTTACAATCAAGAACTTTGGGGCAATGGTATAAGATTAAAATGATTATAAATCCAGCGAGTCAAAACATCAAAGTATATGTTGATGATAGTGGTGCTTTGTTTGATGGGGATATGAGAGGGAGTGTAACAACTTTCAATAAAGTACACTCTGCTGTATACACTAACCTTTATGACACATATTTTGATGACATCTTTATCCGAAAGTACGCTTCTTCTGACCCAAGTGTGAGTGTTGGCAGTGAGGAAACTTCTTTGTCAAGGTGCTGCGGTGATGACAGCACGAGCGATAATTTTTATAATGGGACACTGGCAACGGGGAATAATTTCTGCATGGACGGCGTTTTATTTAATCAGGGATTGGATAATAATGAAGCGTTGTGCACTCATTATGGTTATGACTGGGTTAATGATACTGATTGGTGGAATTCCTCTTATTTAAGCCGCAAGAAAATTACGATAACTGAGAACAGTGGAACTGATTTGTCAAATTACCAGACAGAAATTAATCCATTAATTTATGACACAACAGGATTGGTTGCATCATACCATTTCACTGACAAAGCAGGAATGGTTAAGGATTACACACTGAACAATAAGCAGGGAATACTTTACGGAAGCACTGTTGCTTTGTGGCACTTTGATGAAGGTGCGGGGAGCATTGCTTACGATTCAACAACTTACAGTAATGCAGGAACCCTGTCAGGCACTCTCTGGAAGACTGATGAAGTTATCAAAGGGCGTTCTGTATGGTTTGACGGCTCTGATGATTACGTTAGTGTTATTGATTCTGTTAGTTTAAGGATGTCCGGCAACATAAGTTTTTCAGGATGGATTAATTGGGATTCATGGGCTAATGATCATGATACTTTTATTGAGAAAGGCACTCATGACACTAGTGGAATTAATTATGTTTTCGGCAAATCAAATTTTGCAGCATGCAGCGGCAGTGCAACAGGCGCCTTAAAATTCACTTACTCTGACGGTTCTTGGAGGGATACTTGTGATAATAGCGGGTGGACTCCAGCTACAGGCACTTGGTATTACATTGCTGTTGTTGTTGACAAGACAGCGAACACTGTTACTTTTTATGTTGACGGCGTTGAAAAAAGCACGGTAGCATGCGTTAATAATTGCAATTACCCTACTAATTCAGAGAGTCTGCGCATAGGCGAGAATACGGGAGGGGGTGAAGAATTCAGAGGTTACATTGACGAAATGGCAATTTATGGTAAAGCATTAACTTATGATGAAATCCAATACTTGTATAATTCCCAGCGCGCAGAATTCATGGAATACAAAAGTGGCTACGAAGATAAAGGCACTGGATTAAGTTTTGATGGGGTGGATGATTATGTTCTTACTGGTGCTTCTTTGCCGACTGGTGCTAGCCCTAAGTCTGTATCTGTTTGGTTTAAGACTGATTTTGCTTCTGCACCTGATCCTGAGGATGTGATAATTTTGTGCGGCAGTGAGGCGAGCGGGCAGGCGTTTTTAATTAGCCATTACTCTGATGGTATTAGGTATAATACTTGGGGCGGCGGCTCGTATGATAATAGTTTTTCTTTTGCAGGGAAGTACCAGCAATGGCATCAGGCAACTTTCGTGTATGACGGCACTACGAAATTGATGTATTTGGACGGAGCACTTTTAGGAACCCAGGTTGTCAGCATTAACACTGGGGCAGGCAGTTGTTATTTGGGGCAGAGGAGTGATAATAATAATTATTTTGATGGAGTTATTGATGAACTCCGCATTTACAATTACACGTTAAGCCCTGCAGAAGTCAAGGATTTGTACGCTGAAGGCAAGGGAAGGCTGGACTATGCTGATGTTAGGTTCATTGACGGTTCAGGCAATGAACTGGAATATTACCACGAATTCGACGATAAGTTTTGGGTGAACGTGACAAGCATACCAGCAAGTGCTGATACCACAATTAGTATGTATTATAATAATACTGCAAACGTGCCGAGTATGAGCAATGCCACGAAAGTGTTCGGATTCTATGAGGATTTCTTAAACGCGCCAACAGGCTCCAAGTCACCATTCCCTTGGGTTAATGCTGACACTGGCTCATGCGTCAGCATAATAGTGCAGTCAAAAACTGACGGTTTGGGCTTGAAAAAATACGGGCTCTTCCAGCAGTACGACCCTGACGGCAGCCTGGCAACTATTTACACTGATTTTGTTATTGACAAGCCTTTCGGCACTGTTGAAGCATTCATGCTTAACACTGTGGTGAGTAAGAGGATGACTTTCACGATTTCTGCCAAGGATGCAACAGACACTCTGCGCACAGTAGGGCAGATTGTCCAGAGGGTGAGTGTGTGGCAATGGACTGATG
>PEWF01000105.1 GCA_002779595.1 archaeon CG07_land_8_20_14_0_80_38_8
GAATGAAGCGTTCAGGAAGAAAAGGGCTGAGGAGCTTCTCAGAATGGTTGGACTGGAAAAGAGAATGAATCATTTGCCCAAACAGTTAAGCGGAGGGCAAAGGCAGAGGGTTGCAATAGCAAGAGCATTGGCTAATAATCCTAAATTAATCCTTGCAGATGAACCTACAGGAAATCTGGACAGCAAGACAGGCAAGGAAATAATAAGATTATTCAAGGAATTATGGAAAAAAGGCACCACTTTTGTGATTGTTACTCATGACCCTAAGCTTGCAAGGCAGGCGCCGAGGGTGATTAAAATATTAGACGGGAAGGTGATAAGTGATGGAAAATATAAGCATAAGAATATTGACGAGTTTGTTGGTTAGTCTGGCAGTGTTCAGCACTGTTTTCGCAGCAAGCCCGCAAATCCAAGTTAGTTCATCAGCAGTGAACATGGAATCCGGAAAAACAGGGTACTTGACGCTAACGTTAAGCAATGAAGGCACAGGAACTGCTTACAACACTAATATTGCAGTTCCAGGCATAAGCGCAGAATTAAATTCAGCAAAATTATGCTCCACTTGCCAATTGTACAGCACTTCAAGGAATTTGTGCGTCCAATTCCCTTCGGATTGTTATGATACTTTAGGAACTATACAAGCAGGGGATATGAAGACTTACGTGATTCCTGTGCAAATACCTGAAAATACTCCCCCAGATTTTTACAACCTTGAAGCAACAATAAGGTACAGTACTACAAGTGATGATACTGGCTCTTACTCTTACACTTCTTACACTGCAGTTTTTGAAGTTGAAGAAGTGGAGGAAGAGAATATTACAATAGTAAATTTTGACGTGTTCCTGAAAAGCGTTTCTGAAAATTCAGATGGTGAAACAACTGTTAAAGTGGTTGTTGCAAATACTGGAAACACGGATGCTGAATCTGTAAGCATTAAATTAGTCAATGATGATTTGGTTCTTTCAAGCGTTGACGAGGATTTCATAGGTGAACTAACTGCAGGAGATTATGATACTGCAAGTTTTACATTCCAGCCCAAACAACCAATGAACAGTGTTGATTTATTTTTTGAAATAACCTACACTGACGAAGATGGGGAAATAATTACTAAGGATAAAACAAAAACAGTTACTTTATCTGAAGATTCTGTTGCTACCATTATTACTAATTTTAATCCTGCTAATTTCTCGGAAAATAGTAATTTTAACCGTCCTGGAAGTTTTATGATGCGGGAGAGCGGTAGTGTTAATTGGACTGGATTAATAATTGGTGTTGTTTTCATTGTTGGTATATTGGGCGGAACAGCAGTATTTTTCATAGTAAGAAAGAGAAGAAAAGAAAAAATGAAGAAAGAAAAATAATCAGGAGCTGGGGGTAATTAAATGAAATTTAATGATGTTTTAAAGTTAGCTTTTAAAAATGTTGGTTTTAAAGCACTCAGGAGTTGGCTTACAATACTTGGGATAGTTGTTGGCATTGCTTCAATAGTTGGCTTGATGACTTTCGGTGACAGTATTAATAATGGTATTGAGAGTCAATTGTCAACTCTTGGTTCGGATAATGTTGTTATACAGCCGGGCGCTCCTGTGCAGGGAATAAGAAGCGTTCCGGGTAGTTTTCAGCAGGAGGAAAGCAATGGATATCTTGACGAGTATGATATAAATGAATTAAGAAATATTGACAATGTTGAAGCAGTAAGTCCTATTGTAAGTGAAAGATATGAAATTGAATACGGCGACGAGACCGCTTCATTAATTGTAAATTTCATAATTCCTTCGGAGTACGAAAAAATTAACAGCGGTATAATTTTTGAGGATGGTTTTATGATTAGTGATACTGATGATGAAAGAGCAGTGATTGGCTACAGCGTTGCACATAACATTTTTGAGGAAGAAATAGAAACAGGAGATATTATAATTATTAATGAAGATTATGAATTTAAGGTTGAAGGAATCCTTAAAAATGAAAGTATGGGAGGTT
This sequence comes from archaeon CG07_land_8_20_14_0_80_38_8, assembly GCA_002779595.1. GTDB lineage: Archaea > Nanobdellota > Nanobdellia > Tiddalikarchaeales > Tiddalikarchaeaceae > CG07-land. The sequence goes on from PEWF01000105.1 coordinate 1,981, forward strand.
CTGACAATAATATCCTGATTAGTATTGAATACATTAATAATATTATTAATGATTGGGATGAAAGTTATGACAGCATAACTGTTAAGTTAAAGGATAGTGATTTGCTTGAAGCCACTACTGAAGAAATAAATGAAGTTTTAAGAGATTCGCATGATGTTGAGGAAGGAGAGGAAGATTTTAGTATACAGGATTATTCAGGAATGCTTGATACTGTTTCAGAAATGATAAGTTTATTAACTGCTTTGTTAACAGGTATTGCTTCGATAAGTTTACTTGTGGGAGGTATTAGTATATCAAACAGCATGTTCACCAGCGTTTTTGAAAGAACAAGGGAAATTGGTATAATGAAAGCAATAGGAGCAGATGATGGTGAGATTAAAGCATTGTTCCTTGCTGAGTCAATGATTATAAGTTTAATTGGTGGAATCGGAGGGGTGATTATTGGTTTGGGATTTGCCCAAATAATTATTAGTTTAGCACCTGTATTATTTTCAGGATTAGGCAATATATCCTTAATGATTAATCCTTTATTATTAGTAGAAGTAATGCTTTTTAGTGTAATAATCGGTGCATTAAGCGGCTACTTCCCCGCGGATAAGGCGTCAAAACTTGACCCAATAGAAGCAATATGGTACGAATAATAACCGTTAAGTATTTAATTAAATTAATTTATCCTGTTAGTAATGGTTTTAAAACTGAATATTGAGTATATTAATAAATTAAAGCAGAGGGATGAGAATAGCAGGGCGAAAAGGCAGTCAATACAATGCGTTCAGGACTATTTCCAGTAATGGACAACAATTTTTTTATATTATTCCTGATTACACCAGATAATAATGTATGAATATATTATTGGCGACTTGATTATACTAATATCATGGATGTTCCTGTTCTTCAACCGGAAGGATTTGAGGAAAGTGATGATTTTTTCCAGCTTATTATGCACTCCTCTCGGATTCTCGGATTACTTCTTCCTGAACGATTACTGGAGCATACCAACATTGTTCAATTTAAAGCCTGGAATTGAAAGCTTCCTATTCGCACTCCTAATCGGCGGGGTCAGCAGCGCATTATACAAGACAATATTTAAGAAGAAATTAGTGCAGAATGGGGAAAAGAACAAGTATGCATTATTAATATTCTTATTATCCCTTACTGTTCCAATGATTATCCTTAACTTATTTTTCAGATTGGACTTAATTTATGATGGCATAATAAGCATGATTATAAGCACAATATTAATATTGTCAATGAGGAAAGACTTGATTAAGGAATCAATCATTGGAGGATTATTATTCGTGGCTGTTTATTTCATGGGTTTGCTAATATTGGACAAAATATTATTCCCAGGATTCATATTAAATTATTGGAATCTTGACATGCTTACCGGCGCAATGCTCTTCAGCATTCCTTTGGAGGAAATATTATGGGGTTTCAGCTTCGGCGCCCTTTGGAGCCTTGTATATGAATTTCTGAATAATAAAAGATTATCTTCTTAATCTCCTTCTGATTCTCCTGTGGGAGTTATTATGATTATTATTTCTTTGATTGTTTTCCGGGAGTTTTACGTAAGAAATACTGTCAACTTCTGCCAATTTTATTTTATCGCCGTATTTTCTCTTAATCTCTTTCATATTATCAAAATCTTCAGGGCTTAACAAGATGATTGCTGTTCCCTTCTTTCCGTTCCTTGCAGTTCTTCCAATACGGTGGGTATAAGTTTCCGCATCATTGGGCAGGTCAAAATTAAAAATGTGGGTTATTCCTTCCACATCCAAACCCCTTGCCAAAACATTCGTGCCGACTAATATTGGGATTTCTTCGTCCCTGAATTTTTTCAATGTTTTTTCCCTTGCCTGCTGCGTCATATCACCGTTCATGCACTCTGCATGAATCCCGTTCAATCTTAAAGATTTGGTAATGTAACGGGTTTGCCCCTTAGTGTTGCAGAATATAATGCTGGATTCAGGTTTTAATTCCTTAAACAATTGAACAAGCAAAGGCAACTTCTTGCTTTTCTGAACATCATAATAATACTGCTCTAACTGCTCCTGCTCAATAACGTTGTCCAGTAATATTTTTTTAGGATTATTAAGATACTTTTCCATAACTCTCATAATTTTGCTGTTAATTGTGGCGCTGAACATTAAATTCTGGCGCTTTTTTGGCAACTTCTTAACAATACTGTCAATATCCTCACTGAATCCCATGTCAAGCATCCTGTCTGCCTCGTCAAGAATGAACTTTTCAACCTTGTCAAGTCTTAAGAAATTCTTGCGCATCAAATCAAGCAGTCTTCCGGGAGTTCCTACAACAATATTGGCTTTCCTCAAATCATGAATTTGCTGGGTTATTGACACTCCTCCGTAAATAGTTGCAACCTTTAAATTCTTAAATTTTGAAAATTTCTCAAACTCCCCTGATACCTGCTTTGCCAATTCACGGGTAGGAGTAACAACCAAAGTATTAACCACTTTGGAATTGTCAATATTATCAATTGTCGGAATTGCAAAACTAATAGTTTTACCGCTTCCTGTTCTTGACTGGACAAGAACGTCCTCATTATTTATTATAAAAGGAAGTGCTTTTTCCTGAATAGTTGTTGGAGAAACAATATTATTATTCCTTAACTCATTATTCAGCATTTCGCTGACTCCTAATTCTATGAAATCGCTCATATTAATTCAATTAATGTATTATCAGGGAAATTGCCATTTTAAAACCTTGCTATTATGCAAAAAAAAATTATCACCTTTTTTTTTAATTAAACTTTTAAACCCTGAGTAATTCAATTTATTTTAATGGTTAAAGTTTCGGTAATAATACCAACCAAGAATGAAGAGGAATTCATAGAAAAAACCTTGAAAAGTGTGAATAATCAATCAATTCCAAGAAAGGATTATGAAATAATAATAAGCGATTCTGAATCAACAGACAAGACAGTCAAGATAGCAAAAAAATTCGCTGATAAAATATTAATCAAAAAAACCAGCAATCCTGCAAAAGGCAGGAATTATGGCGCAGAGCACGCGAAGGGAGACATTTTAGTATTTTTGGATGCTGACACTATTCTTCCTAAAAACGCATTAGAAATTATTGCAGAAAAAATAGAAAATGGATACGTGGCAGGAACCTTCCTTGTTACATTAAATAAGATAACTTTGGTTGACTGGCTGTTCTTGTCATTCATAAACACTAGCGAATTAATTCTTAATTTTTTCGGGATAAAATTAGGTAACGGAAACTGCTTATTTATTAAAAGAATTGTTTATAAAAAAATTAATGGCTTTAATACAAAAATGGATGTGGGAGAAGACCATGATTTTATAAAAAAGGCTGCAAATCACGGCAGGATTATTGTGCTCAAAGAAAAAGTTATAACAAGCGACAGAAGAATCAGGAAAGAAGGCTGGCTAAAATTATTTTATTTATGGGGAAAAGGTTTGGTTATTAAAAATAATAAAGACAAGGATTACTGGCAAAATTAAGTTTAAATATGATTAATTATTTAAAATATTACTAATGAAGATTGCTATTTTCACTGACAGTTTCAAGCCGAACACTGACGGAGTTGCCACTGTTACTGCCATTCTTGCAAAGGAAATGATTAACAGGGGGCATAAAGTGACTATTGTCTGCCCGGGCAATCATACTGAAATAGTTAAAGAGAAAGGCTACAAGGTTATCCGCATAAAATCGCACAGCATTATACTGTACAGGGAGCATAAAATCTGCTTCAAGCATCCTGATTATCTGGAAAAACTGGACGATTTCAAATCTTATGATTTGTTCCACCTTCAGACAAACATTACCTTGCCTGCGCTCGGATACTTGCTGGCATTAAAGTATAACAAGCCAGTAAGCGCAACGTTCCACACCAACATTGCAGATTTTGCAACGAGCTTTTTCGACAGGGACGTTTTAGCGAACGAGTCAAAGTCAAACCCCATGTATAAAGTCATTGGCAACAATAATTTAATACTTGGAGGCATGAAATTGTTTGCCTCAAAAGTTGTGTGGAATTTAACCAGAAATTTTTACAATGCTGTCCCGTCCACCACTGTTCCTTCAAGGTTTTGCAGGCAATTACTTCGCAGTAAAGGGGTTAAGAATCCCTTAATAGTTTTAAACAACCCTGTCAATTCTGAAAATAGCAGGAAAGATTATTCCAGCAAGTACAAGCTAAAAAATAAGTTTGTTTTACTGCACGTTGGCAGGTTAAGCGCTGAGAAGAGGGTGAATACTCTTATTAAAATTGTTGCCAAACTGAAGAAGGATATTCCCAACATTTACGGCGTTATCTGCAGTGACGGGCCTTTAAACAATAATTTGAAGAGTCTGGCAAAGAAGTTAAAAGCGGACAAAAACATATTATTTACTGGTTTTATTCCAAGAGATGAACTTAACTGGTTGTATGAAAATTGCAGCATAGTTACTGCTTTCGGCTTGTTTGAAACCTTTAATTTATGCGCTACTGAAGCATTATTTTACTCCAAGCCTGTTATTATCAGCGATTCAGGGCCCCACTCTGAAATAATCAAGGATAATGGTTATTTGGTGACTATTAATAAGGAAGAGGTTAACGTTTTTGCTGAAAAAATTACTGAATTGTACAATAATAAAAAATTGTACAATAAATTAGCCAAGCAGAGCAGGAAATTATGGATTAATTATAATTACAAGGACACTATTGACAGGCATGAAGCTTTCTTTATTAATTCAGTAAGCCAGAATGAATTGTCTGCCAAGGATTACTGGAATTTTATTAAATACTTGTCAGGATTAAGCATTGCCATTAACACTTTACTGTTCACTCTTAGTTTAAAGTTTAAGAATATTGAAAAAATCGGCGAAAAATTTGAAAGTTTTGCCAAAAAATTAAGCAAAACTGCCCAAAAATTGAATAAAAAGTAAAGTTTTTAAAACAAGTTTTTATAAGTAGTTCATAATGAAGCGCGGCTCAAGGAAATGGAAGAAGTATAAATGCTCCAGATGGAAGTGGAGAAGAAAAAAGATTAATCAAGCAAAGAGAGAAAGGAAGAGAAGGAAGAAGAGAACCAAATAATTCTGAAAAGTTTTAAAACTATAATATTTTTTAGTAAACTTTATGCACTGTGTTAAATCAGACACTTCTTCATTATACGCGAATATGATGAAGTGCTTTCCTGAAAAATTCAGCAAATTAAGAGAGGATTTGCAGGACTTGTTCAGGCAGAAACCCCTTGATTTAACTAACTGCGTTGAATGCAGTTATTACAATGACAAGCACTGCTCGTACAAGAACCAGTTCAAGGAAGTATTTCCAGAGGAGCCAATCCTATCATGCCAAGAGAAGGGATTATTGAAGGAAATAATGAATGAAACCAGTGACATTATTGAAATTTATGAATCATTGGAAACTAATGACGTTTTAATTCACGGAGTTGAAAATGAGGACTTCATCCAGACTGACAATTTTGTTGAATTAAGAATGGAATACTGGCATGCGAAGACTGACGAGATTATTTATGAATTCAGCAATGGATTGTTTAAAACCAGGAAAAGTTTTGAAGAAACATTAAAAAGCAGCAAGATGGATAATTTTATTTAAATGCGGGGGTGCCGGAGCGGTCAAACGGGCCAGGTTGAGGGCCTGGTGGCTTAGTGCCTGCGAGGGTTCAAATCCCTTCCCCCGCACTTATTGTTTGTCTTTGTGGTATAAATTTAGAATAATTATTTCATTCTTTTCTTTAATATAAGCGTATGATAATCTGAATGGTGAAATGTATACCTCTCTTGTGCCTTTTCTGGCAAACTTCATAGGCTTTCCTATTTCTGTATTTTCTATTATTTTGTTTATTTGTTTCGTAATCTTATTCTTTAACAATTTATCTTTAATCTTCTTAATAATCTTTTCAAAATCAGCGCTGAAAGATACGTTTACCATTTTTCAAGTTCTTCCAAAAAATCCTTTGCACTCATTTTCTTGAAATTTCCTTTCTCATACTCCTGCCATGCTTTTTCAGTCTCCTTGGCAAACTCAATATCTTCCTTAAGATTCTCATCCAAATCACTTGTTTTCTTCATTATTAACTGCCCATTATTTCTAATAATAAGCAATTTATCACCTTCCTTAATCCCTTTTCTCATCTCAGAAGGAATAACTACTTGCCCTTTAGAGCTCATCTTAGTAACAGCAATATTCATAATGTAAGATTAGTCTTACTTTATATAAAAATGTTTTGGTGTTAGTTCCTTAAATCCCTTCCCCCGCAAAACTTTTAAACTGAAAAATTTGACTATCAAGGTTATGACTCGCGTTGAAGTGGGAATGATAAAAGAAGAAACTTACCTGGACGGAATGGTTAGTACTACTAATGATGATCCTGAATTAGTGCAATCTTATCTTAATGAGGGCGAAACTGCTGCCCTGAAAAGTATTGCTTTTGAAGGAAGCAACAGGGAAAAAGTAAGATTAGGAGTTACATATTCTGGTAAAAGTGATAAATCATCACTGCTTTTTTATGCCTTGGGAGTGCTTCAATACTCCCGCAGCAAGAAGAACCGAGCTGAGTATGTCAGAATAATTCCAAGAAATGAAGAAGAAGAAAAAATAATCAGAGGAGTATTTGAATAATGTTTTTTGAGAGAAAAAAGTGATTGCAAAGTTTTAAAACTAACCGCGCAATTATCATTGATATGCTGTCTACAATACCTTTTGATTTCAAAAAGGTTAACAAGAAAGATTTGGACAATGAATTATTAAGATTTGGGATGATTGCAGAGCTTGACGCAGTTAATTTGTACGAGCAAATGGCTGCAATGGCTGAAAATCCTGACCTGAAAAAAGTTTTCCTTGACATTGCAAAGGAGGAGAAAACACATGCCGGAGAATTCCAGACTCTCTTATTAAGAAGCGATAAGGAGCAGGTGGAAGAAAATGAGCATGCAAAAAAAGAAATCAAGGACTTGACAGGAAAATAAATTTTTTTTAAATTATTTTTTTTTTGAAAACATTAATAAACAGCCCAGCCTTATTCATTAATTATGAACAAGAGATTAATGGCTAAGAAGAAAAGAATATCTGCTGATTTAAGGGAAAAAGTTTCTGCTATTAAAAAGAAAGCAGATGCTGAAATAAGAAAAGTTGAGAACAGAACCAAAGCAATCTTAATGATTTTGGACAAAGCAATGAAGAAAACAATGGCAAAGAGAAAGCCTGCAAAGAAAAAGAAATTAGCAAAGAGAAAACCAGCAAGGAAAGGAAAGAAGAAAAGAAGATAAAAAAAATTGTTTTTTTTTTAAATTATTTTTTTAATTTTTAATTCTTTTAATTTTTCACGAGTGGGCACGCCGTTCTCATCCCATCCCCTGAGTTTGTAATACTTCTTGACCATTAATGGAATATTTATTGATTTGAATTTCGGGCTGAGATTGTCCTCATCACTTTTTAATCCTTCGCGCAGGTTGAATAATCTCTGCAAATTGTTGACCTTCTCACCCAAAAGGACTAATGATTTCATGTTATATTTGTTGCCTGTTGAGTAATACAGCATTTTCAGCAAGTCACTGAACAAGTAATCCATTGCAGGATAAATTACTGGAATTTTCAATCCCAAAGCGACTAATCCCAAGTCAACCTTTATTTTCTGCACAAAATTGAACACTGGCTCGGGCATTAAGCCAGTATACGCTGCTGGCATGAATTTGCACAATATCATTGAATCAAACATTATAAGGAAGTCTTCCAGGAATTTGACTAATTCAACCCTTCCATGAGTGCTTTTATTATTACTTGCGCTGATTGGCAGGCCCAAGCATTCGAATAATGCCATGTAACCTGTTAAGTGATTCGCTCCCCTGTTGCCAGTTGCGTAATGCAGACCCATGCCGTAAGCGTTGAATGGATTGTAGCTGGGGAAGCCGGCGCCTTTCGCGTGAACAATCAAGTTCTTTGCATGCCATTCTTCTGCAGTCTTAATCAAGCCCTTGCTGAGCGTTTCTTCTATTCCTTCCCTGTAAGCAATTTTTTTAATGGTGTCAAGGATTGCTTTCTTGTCGCCCCATTTAATCCTGCCTGATTCCATTGCAGCACCTAATAAGTTGCCCACATCTATAGTGTCCATTCCTAACTTGTCGCACAAATCATTAGCTTTAATGAGGGTTATTGTGTCATGGTTGAGCAGATTGCTTCCCAATAACCCTGTTGACTCGTATTCAGGAATGCCGTATTCTTTGCCGTCAATCACTGCCCTCTTGTCGCACTTCGCAGTGCATGCAAAGCAGCTGTAAGATTTCTCCGCGTATTTGTCCAAATCCTTTGACTTAATGCTGTCCTCGTCATGGGTGAGTGTGAAATTCTTCACAGGCAGGGCGTTATGTTTGTTGACCTTGTCAAGGAAGAACGGCGTTCCGTGCTCGGGCAATTCTTTTGACAAAATTGTTGACTTCTGGGTTAATTTTCTGAAATTATCAGATGTTTTGTTGAAATTTTCCTCGTCAAATAATTTTAATTTATTCATTGGCATAATAATCACTGCCTTTAAATTCTTTGAGCCCATAACTGCGCCTACTCCGTAGCGCGCTGCTGCCCTGTGCTTGTTGGTAATAATTGAAGCGCAAAGGGTTTTGTTTTCCCCTGCTTGGCCGATGCATGCCACGCTGCAGCCTTTGTATTTTTTTTTCAGATAATCTGTTGTGTCATTCGTGTCCTTTCCCCACAATTTTTTTGAGATTATTAACTCAACCTTGCCATCTTTTATGACTAAATTCGCTGGCTGCCTGCTTTTGCCGGTTATTATTAATCCTGTTATTCCTGCGCGGCGCAGGTAAGCCCCGAACATTCCTCCCATGTAGCTCGCGCACCAGTAATTAGTTAACGGGCTTTTAGTGTAAACCCCGCATTTCCCGCTGCCCTGGCAGCTCGTGCCTACTAACGGGCCTGTGAAGAATAATAACTGGTTATTTCTGCTTAAAGGATTAATCCCTTTTTTCAGGTTATAATACAAGTAATAAGTTGCTAATGCTTCCCCTCCTATGAATTCTTTTAGAATCTTTTTGTCAAAAGTGTATTTCCTGACTCGTCCGGCGTTTAGGTCAATTTTTAAAAACATGATTATTATTTAACAAATTTCAGCGGTTAAAAAAACTTTTTAAAACGCTCAATTATCTTAATCATTCATAATGGATGATTCAGTTAAGTGGAAATCTTTCCTTTGTTATTCGGGTATTTTATCTTTGGTATTCATAAAATCCAAGAATGATTTTGTAAGATTCCATGCAAAGCAGGGAATAGCATTAATGATTGCTGCCTCGCTTTCCTTAATCATACCAATCATAGGATGGATTCTCATATGGCCATTCCTTGCAATCAGCGCATTCATTGCTGCAATGAGGGCATGGGAGGGCAAGAAGTGGAAGATTCCTATTATTAAAAATTTCATAAAATACTAAAAAGAGGTGAAAAAAATAATGGCTGCAAAAATGAAAAAAGTTTCAGCAAAGAAAAGCAGTGCTGGTAAACCGGCAAACTCAGGAGCAAGCAGGAGCAGTGCAGGGAAAGGAACTACTCTGGCTGCAATTTCTTACTTGTGGGTTGCAGGGCTTATAATCCTGTTAACTGAGAAGAAAGACAGTTTTGTAAGATTCCATGCAAAGCAGGCAACCGCATTATTCCTTGTGGAAACATTGGCAACTATGAGCATAGTACTTGCATGGCTCACGCCAATCGCTGGCATTGCTGGATTAGTTGGAATAATTATGGCAATTCAGGGCAAGGAAACCAAGATACCTGTTGCTTACGAATTGGGCGAATGGTTTGCCGGATTAATCGGGCAAAAATAAGAGTATTCATTTAATGAATACTTTTTTATTCTTTTAATTATTTTATTATTTTTTAATGAGGTTATCCTTTAATGAAAGCATTGAATTGCTGAAAAATGCAGGCGCTCATGAGAGCGTGATTAACCACTGCTTAATGGTGAGCAGGAAAAGCGCAGAAATAGCAGAGAAGATACTGAAGAACGGATACAAAGTTAATGTTAAATTGTGCCAGATTGGAGGCTTACTGCATGATATTGGCAGGGCTAAAACTCACACTATTTTTCACGGCGTTGAAGGCGCTGAATTGCTAAAAGATTATCCTGAATTGGCAAGTATTGCAAAAAGGCATATTGGAGGGGGAATTACTGAGAAAGAGGCAGTAATTATTGGACTGCCTGCTGAAGATTACCAGCCAGTAACTTTGGAGGAAAAAATCGTATGCTATGCTGACAAATTAGTTCAGGGCGAGAAATTTGCAGACAGCGCTGATGATGAAATCAAGAAGTTAAGC
>PEWF01000027.1 GCA_002779595.1 archaeon CG07_land_8_20_14_0_80_38_8
TGACAGCATTTCATTATCCAGTGCATTGCCTGACTCGTCAATCAAGCCATTAACAACAATAGTATAATTTCCCGACTGCAGAGGAGCGGAAGGTATGAAAGTAAGGGTTCTGCCGTTAATTAGCGCGGCTCCAGTAAAAAAGTTGCCGTTCTCATCCTTGAGAATACTGAACGAATTATTGTTTGAAACTTCATTGCTGAATTTCAAGCTTATTATTGGCTTCTCATCATTGAAAAGAGTGTTATTCTGGGGAGATATTGAAAGCACTTCGAAAGGCACTGATTCAGGACTGCTTCCAACATCATAATCACTGCCAACTTTTTCAAAAATAATGGGAGTAACTTCAAAACTGTTATTATCATTTTTTATTACTGAAAAATTAGCGCTTAAAACGTCGCCTTTTTTAACGCTGCCATTTATATCCTGCACCTCCTCAATGCCCGAAGAATTAAACAGCATGAAAAATATTTCAAAATCCCCATCCTCAAAACCAATAAGCTGAATATTATAATCACCCTTCAGTAATCCTTTAATCAGGAACGTTTGAACATCAGAGTAAGACGAAGGCGAGGAGCAGAAGGAATAATTATCCTCGCAAATCACTTTCTTATCCTCAGGATTAAACCCGAGTTTCCTGCCCGAAGAGTCAGTAATGGTTACGTAAACCGGCGAGTGAGTAGTTACTGCAGCATTACCAGCAGATATGTGCTCCCTGAACTCGTCAGCGCTCCCAGCAGGATAATAAGTGCCTTCATTTATTTCAATCTTCTCAGCAATCTGCTCCGCCCTGCCGGAATCAACAGTTCTTAAATAATCCCAATCACTCTGAGTGCTCACCAACTCAGTTTTCACAACCTCCCAGTAGTGGCATCCACGAAATTAACCTCCTCAAACCCTAAGCACGCGTTCGCAACATCAAAATCGCTCATAGTGTCAGTAATACTTGCAGGCTCCTGCCCTTCCTCCATTGACTTAATATCCCTTTCCACTGCGTCCTGCATCTCCTGCTTGTGGTCCAAGTAAACGTCAGATTCTTCAGGATTAATTGAATTAACCATTTCAGCCCAGCCCATGTAATATTCAGCAGCAACCAGTGCAAGATTATATTCCAGAGGAAGAAAGTCAGTCCCTGTCTCATACGCAGTGTCCAATAATGCCATGAAAGCGTCATGCTTTGCGGGATTGTCAAAAGGTATTCCTGAATAATAACCCAATGCGTCAGTAGTGTCTTTAAGTCCTGCTGCAATCTTCCGCGCCAAATTTATATCATCCAATTTTAAAACTTCTGCCAATTTGTCCAATACTTCGCCTTTCACAGTTTCAGAAAGTGACTCAAGCCAGGCAGTATACTCTGAAACACTATTCAATGTTTCATCATCAGTTATCCCATTCTCCCTGAAAGCTTCTATTACAGGATTAGGAGGAACAACTCCAGGCTGATTAGTGGCGGATGCAAAAACCGGAAGAATCAACACTATGAAAGCAAAAATTAACAAAAATTTACCCTTCATAATTAACAATAAATTAATGCGGAATCCATATAAACATTATCATCCAGCCGGAATTAATATTTAAGATAAGATTTTTAAGTCATTACTTAATCCCTTCTTACTAATGGGGGAAAGGCTGCACTTAAAACGTTTAATAGTACTATGCTCATGGATTTTATTTTTAGGATTCGTTTTTGCCAGCATAGAAATTGCAAGCATTGACTCACCCACCAATACCACTTATAACAGCAGTGATGTATGGTTTAATGTCACGACTAATGAAACTGCTGACTGGTGCGGCTACTCCATTGACGGCTTTGAAAACATCAGCATGAGCAATGATTCCACAACAACATATTATTTTGAGAATAGCAGCGTGCCTGAAGGAAGCCATAACGTGACTTTCTCATGTAATGACAGCGCAGGCGGCATGAACTTCTCCGAAACATTATACTTCACAATTGACTTAACAGCGCCTGAAATAACTATTGAATCACCTTTAAACATCACATATAAAGCGTATGAATATATTGATTTTAATATTACAAGCAGTGAAGAAATTAACTGGTGCGGAGTTTCAGTATTCGGCACTGACAATATTACAATGACTAATGATTCCCTGCTCATTGGTTTATAGAAGTGGCATTCTTAACCATTGGATCCCCGCCGGTTAATGTGTCTTTTTCCTGCAATGACACAGTGGGTAACATGAACACTTCAGAACCCCTTTATTTTACTATTGACGGCGGAATACCGGGAGTTGAAATAGAATCGCCGTCCAATACTGAATATTCAACTAGTGATGTATGGTTCAATATTACTGCTAATGAGACTGCTGACTGGTGCGGTTTCTCACTGGACAATGAGGCAAACGTTACAATGGCTAATGATTCATTAACTCATTTTTACTATTTGCAGACAAATTTAGACGGGGCGGTTCATGAAGTAACTTTTTACTGCAATGACAGCGTAGGGTATTACAGCAACGGCAACAGCACGTCATTCACTGTTTCAATCCCATCACCAGTCCATAATTCGCCGGTTATTTTTACAAACATTCCAATAACAGTTTCAGGCACTCCCGGAATTTACACTTTAACATTTTGCCAGATTCTGAACTTTAACTTCAACAATAACCAAGTCATATTATCGTTGCAGAACATTTACAACGACAGCATACGCATCAATATTAACTCCGACTTTTACAACATACTATTAGGAGAAGCAGTTACTAAGGATTTGAACAATGACGGAGTACCGGACATTAAAATCACACTAAAAAGCATTAACGCGCCAAATGCAACAATCAGCATTAATTTAATAACCGGTTCAGAAACTGAAACTCCAGATGATAATGTCAGCAATGAAACCACTCAAAACAATAATACTAATAATGAAGTTCCTGAAAATAACGGAACAACAACCTCAGGAGGGGAATTAATTAATCAAACCAGCAACCAGACAAGTAATGAACCTCCTGCACAGCAGAATGAAACATTCATTGGTAATATTATAAACTCCATTATTGACTACGTGAAATTATTATTGGGAATTGAATAAACATCATGCCATACGATAATGTTACTGACCTGCCGGACAATGTAAAATCTCA
>PEWF01000103.1 GCA_002779595.1 archaeon CG07_land_8_20_14_0_80_38_8
GAAGAGGAAGCATGCAGTTTTGGCCCAGGAAGAGAGCCAAAAGAATTTACCCTAGATTGAGGAATGCACCAGAACTTCAGGAGCCTGTTCTTACAAGTTTTTCAGGATACAAAGTCGGCATGACTCACATGGTAATTATTGACAATTTAAAGCACAGCCCCACAAAAGGCGAAGAAATTGTTGTGCCTGTCACAATCATTGAATGCCCTCCGTTAAACGTTTTCTCAATAAGATTCTACTCAAAAAATTTAAATTATTCACCAATACTTTGCCAGTTAAATTCTGAAAATTATGAAAAGGAATTGAACAGGAAATTAACCCTTAAAAAAGGCGCGAAAGAAAAGAAAGACAAGTATTCAAAGGATGACTTGTTAAGAATGGCTGGAGAAGGAAAGATTGGCAGGGTAAGCGTTTTAGTCCATACTAATCCCAAACTGACAGGCATTGGCAAGAAAAAGCCTGAAATTATGGAAATAATAGTTGGCGGGGATTTGAAAGACGCGGTTAATAAAGCGTATGAATTATTAGGCAAGCAAGTCACAGTGAATGACGTTTTCAAGGAAGGTGAGCAGATTGACACTTTCTCAGTAACAATAGGCAAGGGATTCCAGGGCAGCGTAAAAAGGTTCGGAGTGAAGATTGGAAGGCATAAGGCAGAGAAAGTGAAGAGAAAAGCAATGAGTCTTGGTCCGTGGAAGCCTTCAAAAGTTAACCACAGAGTGCCGCAGCACGGGCAAATGGGTTATCAGACAAGATGCGATTATAATAAGTGGTTAATGAAAATTTTAGAGCCTGAAAAGGTTGCTGCCAGAGGCGGATTCGTGAATTACGGTAACCCGAAAAATGTTGTAATATTACTGAAAGGCAGCGTGCCAGGGCATAAGAAGAGGCTGATAAGGTTAAGGAAAAGCATCAGACCTAATATTGCACTGCCAAAGCAGGTGCCTGAAATGATAAGCGTTTCAACAATGAGCAAGCAGGGATGAAAAATTTATGAAAGCAGATATTTTAAACGTTAAAGGGGAAAAGGCAGGCAAAATTGATTTGCCTGAACAATTCAGCGAGAATTACCATCCTTTAATTATTATGAGGGCTTTTAATGCTGCTTTGTCACAGAAATACCAGCATTACGGGACTGACCCGAGGGCTGGATTAAGGAAAGTAACCGAATTATCAAAGAGAAGAAGGAAGTACAGGGGAGTTTACGGTGCAGGCAGGAGCAGGACGCCCAAGAAAGTCATGAGCAGGAGCGGTTTAAGATTCCATTACGTTGCTGACAAGGCGCCCCAGACAAGGAAGGGAAGAGTTGCGCACCCTCCTCTGGTTGAGAAAGTTTTTGAGGAAAAAATTAACAAGAAGGAGAAATTATTGGCATTAAGGAGCGCGATTGCAGCAACAATCATGAAAGATGTTGTAAGCAGAAGGAACCACAAGATTGGAAATATTAGTCTTCCGTTAATTGTTGAATCAGCAGAAATTCTGAAGAAAACCAAGGAAGTGAAGGGATTGCTGGAAAAATTAGGATTAACTGATGAATTGAAAAGGATTAAAGAAAGGAAAATCAGGGCAGGAAAAGGCAAGAACAGGGGAAGAAAATACAAAGTGAAGAAAGGGCCATTATTCGTTGCAAGCAGTGACTGCTCATTATTAAAATCTGCAAAAGGATTATTAGGGGTTGAAGCAGTGCCTGTCAAAAATTTGAACGTTACATTATTAGCCCCTGGCGGCAAGCCAGGAAGATTAACAATATGGACAAAGGAAGCGGTTCAGGAAATGGGCAAAGATAAGTTATTCACAGGTGAGAAGAAATGAAAAATTATGATGTTCTGATTAATCCCCTGACAACTGAGAAAAGCGTCAGGTTAATGGAGACAGAAAATAAATTAACCTTCATAGTTGCGAAGAATGCCAGCAAGAAAATGATAAAGGATGCTGCTGAAACATTATTCAGCTTGAAGGTAAAAAAAGTTAACACTCACAATAATTTAGGGAAGAAGATTGCAGTCGTAACACTGCATCCTGACTTTAACGCTATGGACGTAGCAACTAAGCTTGGAATAATATGAGGATGACAAGATGCCAAAGAGATTAATACAGCAAAGAAGGGGAAAAGGGAAAAGCTCAAGATTCAGGAGTCCGGGGCACAGGTTCAAGGGAGCTGTAGCCATAAGGAAAGTTGACACTATTGAATTAAACGGCGTCATAAAAGGGATTGTAAAGGATATTTACCACGACCCATCAAAGGATGCGCCCATGATGATAATATTATATGAGAATGATGAAATTATCCAGTACCCTGCACCTCTTGGCATAAAAGTCGGCGACTCTGTTGAGAGCGGTAAGACAGCAGCAGTGAAGATGGGCAGCGTGCTGCCTTTAAGTAATATTCCTGAAGGAACAAGGATTTACTGCCTGGAAAATAAGCCCGGCAACGGCGCAAAAATGGTGCGCTCAGCAGGAAGTTTTGCAAGAGTTATCGCGCACGAAGAGAAAGGAGTTGTAGTGCAGATGCCAAGCAAGAAGAACCTTGTGCTGCCCGGAACTTGCAGGGCAGTTATCGGGAAAATAGCCGGAGGCGGGAGAAAGGAAAAACCATTCGTGAAAGCAGTCAATAAGAGAAAAGCAAGACAGGCAAGGGGCAAGAAGCACATGACAGTGACTGCGAGCACGAGGAACGCTGTTGAACACCCTCATGGCGGAGGAGGCGGAAGGAATAAGAAGAATAAATCAGTAAGCAGGCACGCGCCTCCAGGGGCAAAAGTCGGTTCAATAGCCCCAAGAAGAACCGGAAGGAAGAGAGGTAAGACAGTATGAGTGACGAAGCGCAGCCAAGTATAGCAAAGAAAAGAATATTTTACATTAAAGGCAAAACTAAGGAGGATTTGAAAAAATTAAGCAATGAGGAAGTGCTGAAAATAATCGGCGCAAGAGGAAGAAGAAGCCTGAAGAGAGGATTAACCAAGGCGCAGCAGGACTTAAACGCGAAAGTGGATGAAGCAAACAAATTAATTGAACAAGGCAAAGAACCGAGGGAGATTAAAACCCACTGCAGGAATGCAATAATAGTCCCTAAAATGTTTGACTTGACTATCAAAGTTCATAATGGAAAAAGTTTTGAAAAAATTATAATAAAAACTGAAATGATAGGGCATTACTTGGGAGAATTCGTGCTCAC
>PEWF01000089.1 GCA_002779595.1 archaeon CG07_land_8_20_14_0_80_38_8
GAATTTTACAATTATCTTCCCCGTGCCTTACTTAATAGCTGTCATGACAGTAATATTATTGCTGCCTGTTAATTTCTGGATTGTCGGAATATCTGCAGGACTGGGCGCTTCCATCGGCGAATTAACTGCTTGGATTATTGGCAGGGGAGTAAGGAAACTGGCAATGGACAAGAATATTTTCACGAAGAACATTAAATTACTGGAAAAATTAGTGCACAAAGGATACGCTTTTATTCTGATAATAATTTTTGCTGCAACACCGCTGCCTGATGATGTCTTACTAATTTTATTAGGCACAATCAAGTACCCTTTGCTTCTGGCTCTGCTTGCAACATTTATCGGCAAACTCATCATGACTTTCGCTCTTGGATTAATTGTTGAATTCAGCACCCTTACTCCAATAAGCAGTTTGATTCTTAACTTTTACAATATTAACGTGGTTGACGGCGTAATAACAGGCTCGCAGAATCCTTTAATCGGGAATTCATTCATAGTAGTGACTATTATATTATTGTTCTTATTGTTCAAAATGGACTGGAGCCGTTTTCTGAAGGCTAAAAAATAATTAATTATTTATGCACATTCTTGACTACTTGAGCCAGTTTTCCGAAAATTTTATCCTGATTAATTTCGCTGTTTTTTGTGAAATCTTCCTGTTCTTTTTCCAGCATTTTGCCTGCCAAATCCAATGCTTTTATTTCTCTGCCAGTAAGTATTCGTTCATACTTGCCGTTATAGTCATATTTATTCTTAACGTCAAGGCAGAGAATCGCCTCCTGATTCTGGATAATAATCGGCTGCAGAAAAGTAAAACCAAACCCTAATCCTTTATGCAGTTCAGTGGTGATTTGTTTTAATCTCGTGTTTTTGTCAATAAAACTGCCAAAACTTTTGCATACTAATTAACTGCTTGCCAAAGCAGCGCAATTAAGGGTGTGTATGAAATCAAGGGTGCTAGTGCTAAAAGCTTCCAGTTCATATTTCCTGTTCATGTTAAGCCGGAAAAAATCGTCAGGGTGGGCGTCGAACAAATCCTTTTTAGGATGGTATCTGAAAATGTCAGTTAAAGGCAAACCGTTCTGGGCAATGAAAAAATCCCATTTTGGGATAACTTTCTTGTCAGACACTATTTTTTCAAGAGAATAATTATTATTCCCTTTTTCATGCCTTGCCCTGTTAAAAGTGGAATTTAAACTGCAATTATTTTTGTATTCTAGAATAAGATTTTTCAGGGAATTTTTCAGGTCAGTTTCGCCGTTCAGAACGTGCATAATCATTTTATAAGAATTCTCGCTTAATTCTAATTCCTTATTCACAGGCATTGACTCGTTCAAAGCCCTTATAATAGTTACTCCGTAACATCCAAAATCAAGCAATGAATAATCAATTGAGTAAACAAGGAATTCCTCATCATTAACGCTTATTTTCATATCTTTGACTTTCCTTCCTTTGAAATCCCTGACTAACGGGAGAATAAACATTATCTGCTTGATTAAAGGATTATCCTTCATCCACTCCTCGTTCAGCAGTGGATTATTGGGTGTTTTCACGCTTTCAATAGTATATTTTTTGCTGTCAATATGAACCGGGTTAAAAAGATAATGAGCGTCTTCATCATCTGTTACGTTCTTAATAACGTTCAAATACATTTCTTCCATAATTAAAAAAAATTATATTCTTCTCATTATAAAGTTTTTTAATAAGAAAAATTCACAATAATTAGTTTATGAACATTGATGAAATTGTAAGAATTCTCAGGAAGGAAGCGCGTAATAATAATACTCCTGTGGTTGAATTGATTGAAGAGAGGAGTCATGACGCGTTCAAAGTGTTAGCCAGCACAATTTTGTCTGCAAGGACAAAGGATGAAACAACCATGAATGCAAGCAGGAGATTGTTTGAAAGTGTTAAGAATCCTGAGAATTTGGCTGAATTGTCGCTGAAACAAATTGAGGAATTAATTTACCCTGTTGGTTTCTACAGGAATAAGGCAAAATTTTTGAAAAAATTGCCTTTATATTTGGGGAACGGGGTGCCTGACACAATGGACGAATTAGTGAAGATTCCGGGTGTTGGCAGGAAAACCGCTAATATTGTGTTAAGCATTGCCTTTAATAAGAAAGTTATTGCTGTTGACACGCACGTTCACCGAATCACTAACAGGTGGGGACTGGCAATGACAAAAACGCCTTTGGAAACTGAGCAGGCTTTGATGAAGAAGCTGCCTGAGAAGTACTGGAATGAGATTAATTACTTATTGGTGAGTTTCGGGCAGAACACCTGCACCCCAATAAGCCCGAAATGCAGCAAATGTTTAATATACAACTATTGCATGAGGGTTGGTGTTAAAAAGCATAGATAATATTTTTAAGCAAAACTTTTTTAAATCAATCACTGTTTTTTACTCTATCATGCATAACGGACCGGCTGGTTTTGAAACTAAAGGATTAGTTAATGATTTTGAAAAATTATACAGGAAGGAGAAAAAACCATTATTTAAAAGAGTAGTTCAGGAGTTGAAGAAATCCAGAAGATTAAAAAAAGGTGTTAATATCAGCAGGATTAACAGATTCAGCATTAAGGATTCGAACGTTTTAGTTCTTGGGAAAGTGTTGGGCACTGGCGAGTTGAACCATTCAGTAAACATTATAGCTTTCAGTTACAGCAAGGAAGCTCTTGAAAAACTAGGAAAATCCAAGAGCAAAGTTCAGACATTAAAAGACTGGGCTAAGAAGCCGGTTATTCCGCAAAAGGTGATACTGCTTGGCTAGGATTGTTATTGACGCGACTGACTGCATTGTTGGAAGATTAGCCAATGAAGCTGCAAAGCTTGCAAAAATGAATAATGAAGTTATAATATTGAATTGCGAGGAAGCAGTTATAAGTGGTAGCAGGGAGCAGATTCTTGAGCATTATTTAATTAAGCTTCAGAGGGGAAGCACTGAGAAGGGTCCTTTCCAGCCGAAAAGGCCTGACAGGTTTGTGAGAAGAATTATAAGAGGGATGATGGATTACAAAGGTTTTAAGGGCAAGCCTGCGTTCAGGAGGATTAAAACTTTTATTGGAATGCCTGAAGAATATGCCAATAGTGTGAGCA
>PEWF01000028.1 GCA_002779595.1 archaeon CG07_land_8_20_14_0_80_38_8
TGAGGGTGATGAGGATTCAGAGGGATATTCCGAGCTTTAAGATTGTTCAGGATTTGAAGAACAGCAATTTAAGGCAGTTAGTGAATGAAGAAATGAAGCATAAGGACTGGAAGTGCTCATGCATAAGGTGCAGGGAGGCAGGAAGGAACAAAGGTGATTTCAGCAAAGCAGCGATTAAAACCATGAAATATAACGCAAGCAATGGAGTGGAGTACTTCATTGAGTACTCTGACAATAATAATGTATTGTTCGGCTTTGCAAGGCTGAGAATGATGAAAAATTTCATGTTCATAAGGGAATTGCACGTTTACGGCGAACAGGCAATTATAGGAGAGGAGGGCAGCATCCAGCACAGGGGAATCGGTAAAAAGTTAATGCTTAAAGCCGAGGAATTGGCAGAAAAGCTGGGCTTGAAGAAGATTAAGGTAATAAGCGGTGTCGGAGTGAGGGAATATTACCGCAAACTTGGCTATTCAAGAGACTGGTTTTACATGTCAAAAAATATATAATCCTGTGATTTATTGTTAAATTGTGATTAAGTCTTTAATGAATCCGAAACCTGTCAGCGCCAAGCCTTCAGCCATGCTCAGGGAAGTTATCAGTTTAATGGACAAGCACGGGTATAAGGAGATTCCAGTAATTGACGGGAATAATAAAGTGCTGGGCATTGTTTCATACTTTGACATCCTTAATCTTGTAAGGTTCAGGGGCGACAGCAAAGCAGTTAATTTCATGCACTCAGCGCACACTGTCAATGAAAAAGATGATGAAGCCAGCGTTCTTAACTTAATGGTTAACTGCGGCTCAACAGGTTTCCCAGTGATTAACAAGCATGAGAAAATTGTGGGTTTTGTTTCTGATTATGACTTGCTGGATTATTACAAAAATGTTGAAATGATTAAGAAAATTAATATAGGGGATGCAGGGATTCACAGCGTTCCAAGCATTGCAGAGAACGCTAATCTTGGCGAAGTAAGGAATATTATGAATTTTAACAAGAAAGACAGGCTGCCAGTGGTTGATGAAAAGGGGAAATTCTCCGGAACAATAGTATTGCTGGACATTCTCAGGAAGTATTACACTGATGCTCCTGACAAGATTGGAAGGAATGCTTTCAAGAGCGATATTCAGAAAATAATGGATTACGAGATTAAGGGACTAATCAGGGACGAGGAAGCAGTTACTGTCAGCGCTTCATTAAAGGATTCAATCAATAAAATGCTTGAAATGAACAGCCAGGGATTAATAATTGTCAATTCATTCAATGAACCTATTGGTTTCCTCGGCAGGTGTGACATGCTGAAAAAAATTCATGACTTAGTCAGCAGTAAAGAAATGAATATAATCATTGCAGGAGAATTGCCTGCCAACCTCACATCACAGGTTAAAAGCATTATTCTCAGCAGTATTAAGACGCAGGCAGGGTATTATAATAAGATTAAGGAAGTGAAATTATTCATGAAAAGGATTCATGACAGCAGGAGCGAAGGAAAAGTGGAAATGCACCTGACTATTGAAAGGGACGGGAAGGATATTAACATTAAAAAGAACGGCTTTGACATCTTATTAACACTGGCTGACTGCCTTGACACTGCCAACCAGTTATTAAAGCAGGAATGGAATAAAACAGCAAATAAAATTTAAAAAAAAAATTTATGCAAGGAATATGCACAAATCGTTTGGGGCATAGTCGTAAATCCCTTTTGATTCAAATTTTCGTGCAACCCTCTCCCTTATGGATTGGTGGGATAATCTTCCCCAGCAATAAATAGTGGTTGTGTAAATTGGCACTAAATTCTGCATTCCTTCATTAATCAGTTTGTCTACAAACCTATCCCCCAATACTCTCATCCTTGCTACCTGCTCATTAGTTAAGAAACCCTGTTCAAGAAAAATATTTTCATAAACTTTGGATGCTGAGAAATACTCGCGGTTTTTCATCAGGTTTATGGCATATTTCTCCTGTTTCTTAATACTTTTTAATTCATCATATTTTCTTAAAGAAATTTTTTTCTTATCTTCCAAGTTCTTCATGTATTCGTTTGTTCCCATCACAGTACTTTCAAGATTAACATGATTTGCTTTAACAGGAATGACAAGCATTCCAGAATTTTTTATTATTAATTCTTGTATCATCACATGAAGGAAGAAACAGGCAATTATATTTCTTAATCGATAAATAACGAATAATAAACACAAAAGAGGGATTAGTAAAAGTTTTAAAACAAAAAATTGTTAATTCTTTTCATTGGCGAACGAAGATTGCCGTATTACAGCCCTGTAGTCTAGTGGTCAAGGACAGCTGGCTTTGAACCAGCCAACCCAGGTTCGAATCCTGGCAGGGCTAACGCAGGAGGATTAGAGATTACCAGATTGACTAAGATGTATTTCAAGAGCAAGCAAGTGTATAATATCAATCCTAATTTTACTTATAAAAGTCTGACAAATATTTTTACTTTTTTTATATTCAAATAATAGTATAATATTTGGTTAAGTTACAGTATTTCAACAGAACAAAGGAAGACGTTACAATAAATTTATAAGCGACATTAGTTTTAGTTATTGGGAGAATAACTTATAATGAGTGCTCAATCAGCGTTAAGTACGCTTATAAATAAATATAGTTTATCCAAGACATTAAGATTTGAGCTTATACCAATAGGAAAGACAAAAGAATCTATAGACAGAAAAGGATTGCTTTCTCAGGACGTAAAAAGAGCGCAATCATACAAAGAAGTCAAAAAGATTATCGATGAATATCATAAAGAGTTTATTGAAAAATCTTTAA
>PEWF01000075.1 GCA_002779595.1 archaeon CG07_land_8_20_14_0_80_38_8
CTTTGTGTTTGTTCGCTTTTATCATTACTTCTGTCGTTGCTCCGCTCCCAATTTCAATTATTCTCTTGGGTTTTGTTCCTCTTATTATTGAGTACAGGATTTTCTTATGTTCAAAACTGGATTGTCCTTTGCTTATTTCATTTTCTTTTAATTCCTTTCCGTATTTCTTCACCATTTTGTTTATTCTTTCTTCTGCTTTCTTATTGAAGAGCATATATTCCTTCAGTGGTTTTCTTTTCCAGTCTTCTTCTTTTATTTCCTTTGTATAAGGTATTGGTTCATAGAAATGCACTGGAGTTATATGAACTCCTTTCTCTTCCCATATTTCGAATAATCCTTTTCTTGACATCCATTTTATGGGCATAAATTTGAATATTATTCTTATTGCATTTTTTATTATTTTCTTGTTGTTTGTGGTTTTCTTTTGCTCTTTCTTCTTTGTCATGGCTTCTTTTCCTCTCATTTTAATATTCATATTTATTAGATTTATTTTCTCCTTTGCTTATTTTATTTCTTTGGGTTGCTTATATTTTTATGTCTGGATTATTTGAAGCATTGAACCTGGAATTTCTGGTAATTAGCAGTTTTGTAAGCATCAGGAGGAAGGCTTGCTTTCATGCTTAAATGCTTGAGGAATTCTTCCTTGCTTGGCAGTTCGTTCCATACTTGCGGGAGAAACAAGGCGCATCTTTTATTTTTTTCAAGTATTACTCCGTCGCCTTTTATTATGTCCTCTAATTTGCATGATTCAGGAAGCGTGAGAACGCTTACTTCAATCCTGATATTTTTCATTTCACTCTGCCTGACTGGCGGGAATCTGGAATCATTGAATGCCGCGTTGCGCGCTGATTCAGCAACTGCTCTGCCTAATTCTTTGACAGGGTAGGGTATGCCTATGCATCCTCTTAATTCTTCATCCTCTGTTAATGTGACGAATACTCCTCTTTTCTCTTTAAGGAATGGTTTGTCAGGGATTCTTGCTGATTTTTTCATTATTGCCTCGCTTGCAAGGCTGAGTAATAATTTTCCCTGCTCAGGTGTCAACATAAGTAATATAAAAAAAGGGGTTATTAATATTGTTTGTGAAATCAGAAATTGTGGGATTAATCAGGAGTTTAGGTCCTATTGTGCCTGCTGAGATTTCGAGCAAGTTAAAGGTTAACAGCGTGATTGTTTCCGCACTCTTGAGCGAGTTAATCAGGGAAAAAGTCATAAAATATTCTCATAAGAAGGTTGGAAGCAGCCCATTATATTATATTGCAGGGCAGGAGGACAGGGTGAGGAAGAGGTTATTGCCTGAGCTGAAGATTCCTGAAAGGAAAATTGTTGAATTCTTTGAAGAGAACAAGCTGGCTTTAAGGGATGGCCTGGCTCCTCAGCAGAGGTTCATGGTTGATGAATTGGAGGATTTCATCACGAAAATCACGCTAACTATTAACGGGGAGGAGAAAATTTTTTATAAAAATTACAGCGTCAGCGAGCAGGAGTTATTGAAGGATATGAAAAATATGAAATCCCTGAAAAAAGTCAAAGTTAAGGAAGCAGTGCCCCAGCAGAAATTGTTCGATTCAAAACCTGCAAAGAAATCAGGGAAGAAAAAAGAAGCAGTTGCGTGCTTAAACTTTGACAATGCCAGCGATGCTTTTTTCAGAAATTATGAATTGATTGTTCTGGAATGCGAGAAAGTGAGGAAGGGCAGCGAGGCGAATTTTATTGCAAGAAATAATAAAGGCATTGGGCAGGATTATTTCGTGAAATACTACAAGAAGAAGAACTTGGCTGAGAAGGATATTAATAAGGCGTATGCTGAATCACTGGGTGCGAAGAAGCCGTGCCTGATTATTACAACAGGGAAAGTGAACAGCAAATGCGAGAAATTACTGGCTGATTTGGGCTCTTACGTGAAACTGATTAAAATAAAATAGCGAGGAGAGGATTTGAACCTCTGACCTCCGGGTTTCTCAAAAGTTGGATTTTATCTCTTCAAGGATTTTAAGCAAAATATCCTTGCTGTTGATGCTTGCTCTGCAAATTCCGTATGGAAACTTTTGTTTCTTACCTTTTGGTTTAAACCACGTTTTAGTGAAAGCTACAATACTTGTCTCTTCAGACCAATATTTTTTAGCTTTCTCTTCATCTGAACCTTCCCAAAGATGTAATCTTAATTTTACTTTATCTTTTGGAACATTATAATATTTCGTCAACCAATCAATGAAATATTTCAACATTCTTGGTTCTGATGTTGTGACAGCAACTCTCCATGTATTCTTTGTAGTTTTGTCGCCTTCACACCAGTAAAGCATCAACCCGACTTCTTTGGACACCATCCCATCTTGGGCATGGTGCCCATTATTCTTTAATCTTTCTATGAGCCCAGCGGGCACTCCAAGCTGCCCTACCTCGCTGTGTAAATAATGATTGAGAATTTTCGTATTAAAAATGTTACTGTGTCAATATTTGCGCTTTCGTTTTTATTACTGGGAAATTATAATTTCCTGTGTCATACTTTGTTTCTCTGCTGACTGAATCAACTTTTTTGAAGATTTCATAACTGTTGCCTGTCACTACTCCCCCGTTCACTAATCCTGCTATTTCGCCGTTTTTCACGTAATAAAATCTTGAACTGTTCAGTCCGAAAGCTCCTGTCACATTATTAACTGTGTGCTCAGGGTATAAGTCGTAAACTATTACTCCTTTGCCGGTTTCAGCAAGCATTTTCTTGAAAGGAGTGGTTCCGATTATTTCAGGGTTGAAGAATGAAACGCTAGGTTTTGCCATAATGCTTGAACTGTTGTGCGTGTTCAGGGCGTTCAATGCTTTGCTAGTGTACGAGTCGTGGAGGAATGTCTTGATTACTCCTTTATTTATTACTGTTGTCTTGTTTGTTTTGTATCCTTCGCAGTCAAATGATGAGTGATTATTCTTGTGCAATGGGTTGTCTGCGAGTATTATCTTATTGCTTAATACTTTTTCGTTTAATTTTCCAGCGTATTGCGATTTTTTTTCAAAAACTGTGTCCCCAGTGAGTGAGAATATTATCGGCTGCATCACTGTCATTAAAGCGTCATGGCAGAATAATAC
>PEWF01000084.1 GCA_002779595.1 archaeon CG07_land_8_20_14_0_80_38_8
AATTAGAAACAACGTACAAGTTTTCGAACGAGCCGGAATTATACAGCCTCATGTTTGCAAAATTATTATTCAGGCTCATTGAAGAATTAGTGCCGTCCAAGTACATGAAATTAATGTAAGCATCCCCGAAATTATTATTAAGTGAGTAATCCTCTCCGTTAATGAAGTTAGTGCTGTTCTCACCGTCAGTGTAATTGAAAAAGAAGTAATTACTTCCTGCTGTAACAGTCAAGTCATTAAAGTTTGACACGAAATTATTGCCCTCAATTGAAAGCAAGGGCTCAGCATCGTTAAAATTATTCATGAAAAGTGACGGAGTGAACAGTTTTGAAAAGAATGCCCCAATATTAACCAATATAATCAGCAGCAGCAATAAACTTAGTATTGTCTTAAGAACCCTGCCAAAACTTCCAAAGTCAGCATAATGCAGGAATAGTTGCACTAATCCAATAATGATTAATGATAAAGGCAGCATTGTTGGCTGCAAAAATATTGTCAAGTCCACAAGTCCTGACTGGAGTAAAAGGATAAAAATTCCAATAATAATCATCCAATACGCTGCTTCTGAACCCATTAGACTTCTACAATGATTGGAATATTAATAAACTTTATTAATATGCATTAACTATTATGAATTCATGGCTGATAATAAATTGTACAGAAGCAGAAAAGACAGGATATTGTTTGGAGTGTGCGGGGGGATAGCAGAATATTTCGGCACTGACTCAACCCTTGTAAGGGTATTAACTGTTGTTTTATTCCTCCTGAACGGGAGCTTCATAGTATTATACTTATTGCTGGCGATTATAATTCCTGAAAATCTTTCCCAGAAGAAAGAGAAACCAGTTGTCAAGCTGGAGAATAATTCATACTTAATAGGTGCAGGTTTTGTCATTATAGGCATTGTGCTTCTTCTCAGGGAATACAACATTATTAACTGGAGCCAAATCTGGCCTTCACTGCTTATAATGCTTGGAGTGTTCATATTATGGCAAAACCAGAAAAAGTAAATTATTGGGAAGTAAGTTTAGGATTATCATTATTAGCAATAGGATTAATTTTCTTCCTTGAAGATTTAGGAATAATAAATTTTGAGCCCTCATACATTATCGTAGTCATAGGTGTATTATTCCTTATTGGTTATTCAAAATCAGAGAATTGGGGATTGATTATACCAGGAGTGATATTGACACTGTCAGGCTTCACGCTCCTGCTGGATTTAGAAGCTTATTATTTCATCTGGCCCGCAATAGTAGGGATTGCATTTTTGACAGTTTACATGACAAAACAGAAATTAACTCAGTGGGCAATTATTCCCGGATTAATATTAGCAAGCATTGCAATAATGAGCTCTTTCGAATACTTCACGAATATCAGCATACTGCCATTATTGCTGATAATTGCAGGATTCTACTTAATACTTAACAAGAAAAAATAAGTCTGGAAAATTTTCCAGCCCAATCATAATACGCTGAGAGGGCTGGCATTTTCCTTCCTTTAACTAAGAAAAAAAATTTTGTGTGAACAAAAATTTTTTTCAGGGGGAGTGAAAAATAAGTTATTGTTCACACAAGAGTATTACATCATTTTAATGCCTAGCGAGTCAGCACAAACTGCTTTATTTTCCGAGTGCGCACTCTTGCTCTGCGGGCCTACAACGTAAGGACTTTGGATTCCTGTTATTATGCTCATAATCCTTATCTTCCCGTTCATGCTCTCGTCAATACGCGCTCCCCATATCACGTTAGCATCTTCGCTTAATGACTGGGTGATTAATTCAGCAGCCTTGCTTGCTTCTTCCAGAGTCATGTCAGTCCCGCCAGTTATGTGAATAAGCGCTCCGTCAGCACCTGCGTAATTCACGTCCAGCAAAGGATTGTTCAAAGCCCTGTTAACAGCTTCTTCAACTTTTTTGTCAGAACCGCTTTCCCCTATTCCCATCACGCATAATCCACCCATTTTCATAATTGAGCGCACGTCAGCGTAGTCAAGGTTTATCAGGCTTGGCAATGCAATTGTTTCAACAATTCCTTTAATCATTGTCGCGATTAATTCATTTGCAACAGCGAATGCCTGATTCATAGGCAGGTTTCCTGCAATTTCAACTAATTTGTTGTTGTCAATCACAATCACGGAATCGCACTGCTCTTTCAATAATTGCAGCCCGAATTCTGCCTTGTCAATCCTTGCCCTTTCAACCTCGAAAGGCATGGTTACAACGCCAATCACAATAGCACCCATTTCCTTAGCCATTTTGGCAACTAATGGTGCTCCTCCTGTTCCTGTGCCTCCTCCGCATCCTGCGCACACGAATAATAAGTCAGTATCTTTTACTAATTGTTTTATCTCGTGCTGGCTTTCCTCAGCAGCCCGTGCTCCGACTTCAGGGTAGCCTCCGCATCCCAAGCCGCGAGTTAATTCCTTGCCAATCAGAACCTTCTGGTCAGCACTACTTGCATTCAAATGTTGCGCATCAGTATTAATTAATATAGTTTCAGCGCCTTCCACTCCTTTCCGGTACAGCCATGAAACCATGTTACCTCCTGCACCTCCGCAGCCGATTACTTTAATATTTGCCTGTCCGGCAATACCTTCACTTATATTTTGTTTCATCTGCTCCTGAGTTTTCAGGGCATTCTCAACCAAAAATTCCATTTTCACATCACACTCCCCATATATTTTTTTTTTGAAGCGGTAGCCGATATACATCTCCAAAAAGTATTTAAATCTGGAGCGTTATTACTACCATTAAGAAGAATTTTTTTCGCCAAAAATTCGAATACTACAATCGCCAAATTGTAACCAGTCGTTCGCCAAAACGATTCGTTCGAATTCTTAATTTTATTATAATGTATGCTTATTTATATACTTGTATGTCATTTTAAAATATATATCGCAATATTATTGATTAATTTTTTAATAACCTGAATCATCTTTTTATTCTAATGAAATTCAAGAAAGCAGAAATAAGGAAGCATGTTCTTAAGAATGCAGTAATGCATAACGGGAAAGCGCAGGCTAACGCGATTATACCCAAAATATTAGGCGAATATCCTGAAATGAAAACTA
>PEWF01000064.1 GCA_002779595.1 archaeon CG07_land_8_20_14_0_80_38_8
TGGCAGTTGGCAAGGATTACGGCTACATTGCAGGATTAAGAATTAGGGCAGCACCAATCATGAGTTCAAGGGGATGCCCGTTCAACTGCAAATACTGCACTCATAAAGGCAGGATTAAATACAGGGAGAGAAGCCCTGAAAGTGTTATAAACGAGATTAAGAAAAGAGTGAAAAATGGATACAAATATTTCTTCTTTGGCGATGACAATTTCCTGCTTAACAAAGACAGAGTGATGAAAATAATGGACGCAATCATTAGGGAAAAATTAAAAATTAAAATGATAGTGCAGGGAAGAGTTGACTCTGCAGATTATGAGGTTTACAAAAAATTAAGGAAAGCAGGAGTAATAATGATAATGTACGGCATTGAAAACATTAACCAGGACGTGCTGGATTATTACAACAAAAAGATTACAGTGGAGCAGATAATTAATGCAATAACATTGGCTGATAAAGTCGGAATCATAAGTTTCGGTTACTTCATACTCGGCTCGCCAATTGAAACAATGAAGCATTACGAATGTACGAAAAAATTCTTCGACAAATACCCTTTAGACATCATTCTTAACGACATATTAGTCTACGTTAAAGGCGCGGAATTATGGGATGAATTCCACAAGAAAGGAATAATCAAGGATGACGAATTAAGCATAGTAAGCGATGAAAGATTCAACAAATTCACCACGAAAGAATTGTTCAGAATCAAGAATGACTTATTAAAGCATTTCTACACCAACCCTAAAAGAATACTGCGCCTGCACTATAAAATAATAAAAGCCGGAGAACTTGGATTATTATTGAAAGCATTGCTAAGCGGGGCTTACTTCAAATTCTTCAACTTCATGAAATCACCCTACGAGTTGGCGCAAAGAGGATAAAAATTCACTTCAATACTTTCCCTGTCTTCATATACCATAAGTATAAGTCTAATTCTGCCAAACTCATATTGTTGCGCTTAGCGATTTGTTCAAGCACGCCCTCAATTCTCAAATATTCTTTTTTAGTTATTGATGAAGGAATTTTTTCAATAAAACCATGCTCTTGCAGTACTCTCAGAATGTGCCTGTCAACAATAGCAACATCAGTAAAACCAATATTGCGCAGGAAGTGGCTGGCTTCCTTATAACCCAAACCCTTAACGTCCTTAACAAACCATTCCCTCAAATCCTTCGCATCATCAAATTTGCTGATTATTTCCTTAATATTGGAATACTTCCTCGCACCAATAATATAATCTGCCTTATTGTTGTGGAACCTGTGCTTATTACTCTTAATGCAATTACTTACTTCATTAACATTGGCATTCAGGAAACCATTAACCCCAAGTCTTCCTGAATCTTCAAAGCAGTGCTTGCCTTGCTGTTAGCAGTTAACAGGCAGAAGCATAACTCGCTGAACAATTCATCATTGCTGTCATTGCCTAATTTTTTGAATTCTCCCAGGCGAGTATTCACTAATTCTCCAATACTGGAACCTCTTAATTCTGTTAATTTATTAAACAAGATATTCATCCCAGATTTAAACAAATATTCTTATTTAATAATTTTATCCCCACTTTTTGCCCTTCATATGCGTCTGCAATTCTGCAACTATTTTCTGGTACGACTCGTAGCAGTTGTGCTCCACTTCCTTGAAAATTTTAACGCAAGCAGGGTCTAAATTCTCCTTCACTCCATTCTCCGCATACTTCTTAATTTTAACAAGAAATCTTGTCAGTTTCATATGCAAATAATTAGTTTTCCTTGACTTTTTGATTAATTTCTCCTCCTTTCCTGAAAATTTCTTAATATTTTTGCTTCCGCACTTCGGGCATACTGTTACCGCGTAATCGCTGACATAGCCGCAATTCTGGCACTGATACAACACCATTATTTTTTCACCTCCTCATTAATTCCTTTTCGCAACCCATCCCAGTATTCCCTGGCTGCTTTTTCAAAATTTTCCTCAAATTTTGACTTCCATTCCAATGCAATCTTATCATCTGATTTATTTTCCAGATGGTAAAGCAGGGAATATTTCAGTATTTCCTTGGTCCTCCTCGTTTCATAATATTCAGGCACAGCATTTGCCAATTCATTATACTTAATTATTTTCCTGAACAAATCCTTGCAGTGCTCATACAAGCCCTTCTTTAATCCTAATCTTTTAACCAATACTGGCGCTAATTGCTCGCTCCACCCGCGGTGGAACCTGCAAATGCCCAACTCCTCACTGTACAATTCCTTCACCGCCCTCTGCACTGCTACTCTCCCCATTTCTTCAGGATTCAAAAAATCCCTGCCATAATAAGTGTGGAATTTTCCCTGAACAGGCAGAGGAATTAAGAATCCAGGCACAGGATACATGTTCGGCGCAATCACACCCTCTTTCCCGTAACTCATGTAAACTGCAAAATCCTTAAAGCCCAATTCTTTATTCGCCAGCCTTATGCCATTATTAAAAACAGGCAATTCACCTTTTGCTATATCCTCCACGAGTTTTATGCCAATCAAAGCATTATGCCTTGAATCCTCTAAAGTAATATCAGGATTCATCACAGGCTTATCATTCATTAAAAAATCATCCTTGTCAAATTCTCCTTTGCTCACGCCTTCAAAAATGTACGAAACCAAATTCCCGATTTCAATAGCGTCAAAGCCCAAATCATCAACAATTCCTGAAAAATCATGAACATGCTTCATGTCAAAAATTCCGCACTGAGGCCCGCAAGAACTGCTCGGCTCATAATCCCTTGTCCTCTTATTCCACACCTTCTTGCACACAGCAGGGCACGCTTCCCCGCACGTCTTGAACAATTTCTTCTCAATAATTTCATCATTAAATTGTTTCAGGAAATGATTCTTAATCTTGCCATCATACAATTTTTGCCTTACTTTCTTGTCCAATTTTAAACTCTGCCAGTTAAACCATAAAGTCCTGTCACCCTCGCTGAAGAAATTAACTCCGTAAGTCCCGCCAGTATCCAATTTCTTAACATACCTGTACTTCTCTGTTGCGTCATAAA
>PEWF01000038.1 GCA_002779595.1 archaeon CG07_land_8_20_14_0_80_38_8
GAAATAGCAGTAAGAGTCGGAGAATTAAGGCACGCTTACTACAATGACGAGAGCAGAATGATTGACAGCACGCACTTCTTCGTGGAACAATTCGAGAATAACCTAATATTCCACTCATGCTACGGCTCAAAAGTCAACAATACAATAGGGAGCGTATTGTCAAGCATGCTGTCTTCCGAACTGGGAACTAATGTGGGCATGAGAACAGACCCGTACAGGGTGATTATAACACTTCCAAGAATGATAACACTGGAATATTTCAGGAAATTCATGGAAAATATCAAGCCTGAAATGATAAATGACATTATTAAATTAAGCGCGAAGAATTCAACAATGTTCCACGTAAGATTCTTCAACGTAGGGCAGAGATTCGGAATAATAAAGAAAAAGGCAGAATACATAGGCCGCCAGATAAGCAAGATAATCAAAATATACGCCGGCACTCCAATATTCACTGAAACACTTAGCGAATTAATAAGGGAGAAAATGGACGTTGATTTGCTGAAAAAATTGCTGGCAAATCTTGAAATAAAATATTCAAAAACTAACCAGGTCACAAGCGCTGGATTCGCAGGAGTCAATTACGCAGGTTTCAGCGGAGTGTTCAGGAACGAGGAAAGTTATGACGAAATTTACAATATTGTAAAGGAACGATTAAACAATAAGCAGTTCAGCTTCAAATGCACAAACTGCGGCACTAACCTCGGAACGTTCAGGGTCCAGACCATTCCTTACGAGAAGTGCCCGAAGTGCGGGGCAAAAACAATAGGTTTTGCGCCAATAAACCAGAAACCAGCAAAGGAGTGGTGGGATGAAACCAGCAACTTATTCCTCGCATACGGGAAAAAAGCATGCTTCGTACTTGCAGGCTACGGAGTCGGGATAAGAAGCGGGAAATTAATCCTCAGAAAACCAGGAGAATGCAATGAATTAATAAAGGATATTATAGAACAAGAAAAGAAATTTGTAAGAACAAGAAGGTTCTGGAATTAGAAAATTATATAAATAAGATATTTTTTCTTGCTATCCATGAAAAACAATGTTTCTTTCCTTGAAATTCTTAATGATTATAACCTTGATTGTAATAATTTAAAAAGCAAAGAAATAATTTATGAAAAGAAAGAATCGGGCAATGAGTATCATAGAATTCATGAGAGCGTTATCAGCATTAGTAACGGAAAAGTTCATTACGCTTATAATGTTCCTTTCCCTGTCAAGAACGTCACCTTTAAGGAACAGGAGATTCTGAAAGAAGTGGAAAGCGTGCTTGAAGGCATAATCAAGAAAAGTGAAAAGCAGGGGGTAAACGTTTCCGTGCTTCCTTTAGCAGTACTATTCATGAAAGAAGGTGCAGTTGAAGAACTTGCAGAAATAAAAAGAACAGTTAATTGTTTAGGCTCAAAGACAAAAAAACTTTTCTCAAAGAAATATGGGAATTAATGAAAAGAAATAAAAAAACAACCGATATATATTATTGTTATGAAGATTTTCCACAAATCCCACTTATGGAAGGATAACAGGACATTCATAGAATTGGAAGCAGAAGAGCCAATGAAGGAAAGGGGCTACGCGAATGAAGGGCACATATTAGTCAAAATAGGGCAGCAGTCATCAGTGAAATCAGCCTTCAAGTTAAGCGTTGACGAAGCCCGCGGTTTAAGGGACAGCATTGACATGTTCCTGCGCTTCCATGACATGAAATTATCAGAATTAATGACAGAACAAAAGCAGCAGTTCGAAAAAATCCCTGATTTTTACCCAAGAACCGACACAATCACCAATAATGAAAAAGAAGAAGCGCCGTTATTCATATTTGACACAGCTGAACCCCAAAAAACGCGGAAAGAAGACGAAGACAAGCATTCATCAGAGTTTTACTTCTGAAAAATAACATCCCCAGATTTTAGTTTAGAATAGCAGCTGAAGCAGTAACTGTTAAGAGTGAAACCATTTATGACACCCAGAAAAACGCTCGCATGTAAAGGCTCTCCGCACCCAGAGCAGTTAATAACATTCAAATCATTGTCCAAATCCTTCCACTTGACATGAACAGTATTCTCGCACTTCCTGCAGTGAAAATCAGCAACTAATAAAGGATACTTCTCATCCTCTTTGTTATTCTTCCGGTTTCTTAACATTTTAAGCACTTGCAAAGGTTCAGGATTCTCAACAAGGATGAATTTGCAGTTAGGGCACTGGTTATTCATAATCACTAATAAGAATATTACCCTGCTTTTATTTATTTCTATTAGTTCCTGAGCAGTAACTACAATAATTTTTTAAACATAATCAAATTTGAATAATGTTAATGAATTTACTGCTGATAATATTAATAATACTTGGAATAATGAATTTGGCATTATTAGGTTTCAACAAATTAATGTCGCTTATACGCAGGAGGAATAATGAAAAATTATTATTGAAAGATGACATTAAAAGCAAATTATTAAGCAAAATTTCAGAACTGAACACTAAATTAAGGTTTTTTGAATCCAGCCACATTTCCAAAAAAGAATACGATGAGTTAGTTCACAAATACAATATATTACTGAACCAGTACAGGAGCATGAACAACAGGAACAAGCTTCTCCAGAACAGGATAAAGAAATTAAAAGAAAAAATTTACTGATACTTAACAATTAAATAATAATTCAACCCGAAGAATAACAATAAATAACCAGCCAGGTAATAAATTGTTTCATTCAGAACCTGAATGCTTGTATTGAAGATTAATGCATTATTCAACAGATTAATCTCAAAAGAAGTCGGCAGCAGGACAAGCATTGACTTGGCAAGCCCTGGAAGCAAATCAACAGGGTAAAATAATCCTGACAATAAAAGGAACAGGAACCCTATGAATACTGAAATCATTGTACTGCTGCTCTCATTACTGCTTGACAATCCGATAACGCATCCAATCAGTGCTGAAATCCCGGAAACAAGAATTAAGCCAGTAATTAAGGTTATGATGTTGGTGTTAAA
>PEWF01000043.1 GCA_002779595.1 archaeon CG07_land_8_20_14_0_80_38_8
AGTTCCTGCTTGTGCTAACTGGTATACTCCCTGGTTTACGCTGGCACCACCAACTAATATTGCTGGTTTGCTCAAACTGCTGAATACAACTGATGTATCTACAGTTCCGATTCCTGGAGTTATGTCGTTTACTACTACTCCTCCAGTTCCGCCTGTTGCAACTGTCCACGTAGTTCCAGTAATTAAGTCTCCTTCACTGAACGTTGTATCAGAGGATGCTTCCCTGCCAATCCACAAGTCAGCAGTTCTTCTGTTTGATGGGTATGTCAAAATAACATCTGATGCTTCCACATCAACTTTTGTACCATAGTGAGTGTACTCGGCTACAGTACTTGTTATTTCACTTACTCCGCTGTCAGAACTCTGGACTTTGGTGATTGAACCGCGTGTTATTGTTGATATAATAGTTGCACCGTTTGGTTCTGTCAAAGTTAGAGTACCGCTGTATGTTGCGTTTGTGTTCCATTCATGCACATCTGTTATTACAAATGACAAGTTTTCCCAGAAGGATTCTCCACCTAACTCAGAATCTCCTAAGTAGGAGTTTGAGTCAGCACTTGACCAGTTCAACAAGCTGATGTTGAATGTTGTGTTGCCAAAGCTGATGTTGTACCAAGCATTGGATGTGTTAAAGATTGCGTGACCCCATGCTGGGTATCCCATTGACAAGTTGCTTAAACCACCTGGTGCTCCAACCACTTCACAAATTGCTATTGTTCTTGCGTCTAAGTTCCAAACGTTTGTGGTTCCTGACCAGACAGATATTGCGTTTTCTGTCCAGTTCGCGTCTGTTCTGTTGTCACAAGCACTTGTATTACTTAATTGGAACTGGAAAACGTCTGAACTGCTCAATAATCTTACTGAGTTTGACTTGTTTGAATTCAGAGCGTCTCCTCCTCCAATGTCCTGCCATACGTCAGAAACTGGGTCCAAGTTCAGGTTCTTTACTACACTTGCGTTGCTTGTGTAAATCAAATCAACACCGTCAGTTGTTCCGTCCAAATCGTTCAACGTTATTGTTGTATAATTGTTTGTGTTCCATCCGTCATAGCTGATGTTGAAATAATCTCCTGACACTTTCTGTCCTGGGTTCAACATTATCATTCCGTTTGCTTCAAGTCCTGGGCTGCTGAACTGTAATGAGTACAGGTAGTTTCCAACCACTGGTGTGAGTGAATATCTTACATCATAGTTTACTGTCCAGTTTGCATATGGTGAACTTGCTCCAACTAATACTGTTGCGTTGTTTACGTTGCTTGCGTTCTTCAAACTTAATGATGAAGCACTCCATTCAATATCAACATGGTTTCCGAGTATTGAAGAAATTACTACATCCTTCAATGTTACTGTGTAACCCTTTGTTGTGTTATCGAATATTTTTCCTTCAGAGTAGTAGTCATCTACCCAGATGTGTCCGTCTGCATCAGTAATTGTTACTTTTGCCTTGCTGCTTGCAGTATCCCAGTCGCTGACAACAACTGTTGCCTTGCTTCCAACATTAACTGTTGTTCCGAATGCAACACTAGATTCAGTTTCTAACTGCCCGAATCTTATTTCACTTGAGTCTGCGCTGATTAACTGGTAATTGTTTCCGAACATTGGCCAGCCGTCGAAATTAACTGGTACACCAGTTCCGTTAGTTGTTATGTTGTACGTTACTCCGCCGCCATAACTTCTGAACTTTCCTGTTGAATCAATGTTTCCTGAAGAAACTGCTAAGATTTCCCAGATTGGGTAATCAGTGCTGTTGTAAACAACTGTATTGTTAAACATCCAGTCAAATCCTGTTGCAGTTTCGTTGAACACGTTTGCTGTTGAACCAATGCTTCCGCCTGAGGTTAATGGCTCACTCGTTGAGTTGTGCAATTCACCTGGTGTTAACTGTTGGCTCAATGTTACTGTTCCGGCTGCTGTTCCAACGCTTGTTGCCTGTTGGGCAAAAGCTGCTACAACGTCAATTGCGCCGGCTAAGTCGCTTGCTACTCCTGCTACGTCTCCAGCCACTAATGCATTCCATGTCTGACTTCCTACAATTACGTTAGCATCGAATACTCCGCTGCTTACGAAGGGGCTTGGCAAATCTGCCAATGTTGCCGCCAATGCAGGTGTTATCATAGAACTTGCAATAATTGCTGTCCCAGCAATTGCTGCGACTTTCTTAATTAATTTTTTCGCTTTTAATACGAAATTGTTTTGCATTTTCTTTTTTCACCTATTTCTTTCTTAATAAGATGTGGTCTCAATAGGAAAACTTACGTTCCCTTTGCAAAATAAGAACTGTGTTAAGTATAAAGATAAAAATGGGCATTTTTAAAACTTTTCATCAGTATTACTTTGTATTACTTTGCGTGTGAGTATTTTGTTAACGCTTACTGCTGACTTTAACCTTTTGTCCATTTCATGGATTTTTCCCATAACGTCATTGGATATGTTTTCCAGCTCTCCTGCGCTAATTTCCAATTTGTATGGCTCTAATATTTCAACTATTGTCGGCGTGTAATAAGTTATGAATTCAAAGAAGAACTGGATGTTTTTGAATTCAACTGTGATTTCCATAAAAGTTGTGTAAAACTCGTCGCCTGATTTTTTGGGCTCTTCTATTAAAGCGTCATGGACTTTGAATTTTTCCCCTATTGCTTTCTTCATCTTGTTTAAAGTGTCTTTCACTAATTTCTTGGGCTTGCCCATTGCTTCCATTATAAACCTTGCTTTTATTATCATCTTAACCTCTTGTACATTATCATCAGCGCTGTTATGCTTGTAAATATTGAAAGAATATAAAAGGATTTCCCTTCATCAAAACTGTTCAGAACAGCATTGCTTGTTATGCTTCCCAGCTCTTCGATTGTATTGTTTTGGATTATAATTACTGGGTGGGTTATTAATTTTTCAAGCACTTGTTCATTATTCACTGCTAATTCCAAGTATTGGGTTGTCTGGTTCAGGAATATTTTTTTCTGGGAATAAGGAGTTACTTCTCCTGTTATGATGCGCGTCTGGTTCTCGTCCATAATTCTTAATTCAAAACTAATGTTTGCATTGCCGTAATTTTTTACCAGTAACCCGTCCTTTTCAAGTTTATAATCAATGTCAGGATTAGCATCGCTTACTATTTGGACTGGCTGGGTTAAGTCATAATTTTTTCCGCAGCCGCTCACCCTGATAGTGTAGTCATACTCTGCAGGTTCTGCTTTACTGTTTACAATGTTTGTTAATGTCATGCTTGTTGATGAGCCTAATGGCAGGGTTAAGTTCACAATGTTCTTGTTCAATCCGCCTGTCACGCACTTATTATTCTTGACTATGAATGAGTACGCGCAATAATTTGTGCAGTTTTCATGGTTTGAAACATTAAAAGTTATGCTGAGTTCCTCGCCTGCCTGCACTTCCTTAGGTGTGCTTAACGCGTTAATGATTACTCCTTCTGAGTCAAACTTGTGGATTACGTAATTGTCTGGCTTTGTTATGTATATGAAATTGTCACTGTCGCTGTCTTTGTGGTACTTGTCCTCAAAGTGCAGTTGCACGAATAATCTGTAAATTAAGGGTTCAATGCCTGCTAATGACTGGGTGAAATCAGCAGAGTACGTTTTGTCAAAACTGATATTGTAATTATTGAGGAAAATGTCGCATTTGTAATTATAGGTTAATTCCTCAAAGTCAAAATTTGCAAGGCAGAATTTCAAGTCTGCACTGCCTGTATAATTCTCATCAATGTTAATGTGGGTTACTAATTCCTCATCAGGGTTGTAGTAATGCTTGTAAAGCATTGCTTCCACTCCTGCAAAAGCTGTTGGAAGAAGGAGTAATATTAATAGTATTGCAGTATTTTTTCCCCGCATTCCCTGCAAGAACCTCCTCTTAATCCTGGCATGATTGTGCAATAATTTTTTCTTACTATTGCCGTATTCCCGCACTTCGGGCAGTAAGTGTTTTCCAATCCGTCAAGTGAAATATTTCCTGCGTAAACGAACTTTATGCCTTTATCTTTTGCTGTCTGCACT
This sequence comes from archaeon CG07_land_8_20_14_0_80_38_8, assembly GCA_002779595.1. Taxonomy (GTDB): domain Archaea; phylum Nanobdellota; class Nanobdellia; order Tiddalikarchaeales; family Tiddalikarchaeaceae; genus CG07-land. The sequence goes on from PEWF01000043.1 coordinate 4,005, forward strand.
GCCATTAATATTTTGTCAGCAGGAGTTGGTTTCTTGTTGTTCATTTTATAGCATTGGCGGAATCTTGAAAAGTGCATGGGAACGTTCCTGCCAAGATTGTCCACTATCCAGTCGCATAATTTTTCAATGTCTTTTTTTGCGTCATTTTCTCCGGGGATTATCAGAGTGGTTAATTCAGTGTGTATTTTTAATTCGTGGTATAATTTTATTGTTTTGAAAACTTTTTTCAAATCTGCTTTGCAGTTTTTTTTGTAAAATTCAGGGCTTGAACTTTTTAAGTCAATATTCGCGGCATCAAGGCAGTGGCTAATTTTTTTTAACGGTTTTTTTTTGATGTAACCGTTAGTTACGAAAACGTTTTTCAAGCCTTTCTTCTGCGCTAATTCTGCTGTTTCAATAGCGAATTCGTAATTAATCGTCGGCTCATTGTAGGTGTAAGCAATGCTTTTGCACTTATTTTTTATGGCCTGCTTCACGACTTGTTCAGGAGTCATTTCTGCAATGTATGGATAATTTTTTGTGGATGTCTGGCTGATTTCATAATTCTGGCAGAATGAGCATTTGAAGTTGCATCCGCACGTTCCTATGCTGAATGCTGTGGTTCCTGGGTAAAAGTGGTATAATGGTTTTTTCTCTATTGGGTCAATATTGACTGCTGATAATTTCCCGTAAACTTCCGAGTAAAGTATTCCTTTCTCGTTTATTCTTGCAAGGCAGAAACCGTAAGCTTTGTCATTAATAGTGCAGTTCTGGTGGCATAATCCGCACTTGACTTTGTTACTGCCTGTCTTTTTGTAAAAAAGCGCTTCTTTCATTAACTCTTTTTTACTCATTGCTTTATAAAAAAACTTTTTAAACAAGCAGAGCTTCATTTATGATTATGGCTTTATTTGAAAAGAAGGATAAATCTGAGGATTCTATTAGTTTTCCGGAACCTCCTGAGCCTGACATGGAGCCTGCTTTCCCGGAGCCTCCTAAGAAGGAATTGGACAGTGTGAAGCAAAGGGTTGAAACTCCTGCAAATTACGATGATGAAAATGGTGATTTAATAGATGATGAGATTGAAGAACCTCCTATGAGAAAAATTAAGATTCCGGAACCGTCAATGCCTACAAGTGCAAACCCCACTCTTTACTTAAAATTAACAGAATACAAGAATGTTGTGGAAGCCACTAACAAGATGAGGAAGGATATTGAGAAAACCAAGAGCTTAATCAGTGAGTTAAGAGTGATTGAGAAAGAGGAGCATAACAAGCTTGAGAAGAGCGAGGAATTAGTAAGGGATATTGACAAAATTGTTGCTTTATTTGAGAAAACTATGGTTACTCCTGTTGAATAAAAAAATAATAAAAAAGGGTTCTTAAACAGTATGAGGTACTTTGTGGGTTAATATTTTTTCTATTCTGAATTTGTACCATTGTTTTTCCAGTTTTCTTTGCTGTATTTCTTCCTCTATGGAATTCATTATTTTTGAAAATTGTTTGAATTTTGCATTCATAATTACTTTCTAACTTACTGTATTGTTTAAAAAGGAAGGATAGTGAGTTTCCTCTAATCCGTTAATATTTTAAACATCCGGAAGTTAATATTATATTCATGGTTGAGGATGAACTTTCTAATTATTATATTAAATTAGGGATTTCAGGGCAGGTTAAGACTGGTTTGAGCAATTCTTCCTACTTATTGAAGGAGTTGAAGAAATTATTGAATGCTTTGAATGGTTTCAGGCAGAAGAAGGCAGAGTTAAGGAAGGAAGTTTATGAAATGCTTATCAGCATAAGATTAAACATGGATAATCTGATTAATCACCTGCCTCATCATGAAGCATCCAGGCTGCAGAAGGAGATTGACAAAATTGAGGATTACCATAGGAGCGAAGCTGCGAAGAAGAAGTTTGAGAAAAAGGAATTGCCTTCTGTGAAGTTTAAAAAATTAAAATTAACTGATATTAAGGGTTTGGGCAGGAAGAGTGCTGAATTATTGAAGAGTGAAATGGGCATTAAATCAGTTGATGATTTGGAGAAGGCTGCTGAGGCTGGCAAGTTAAGGAAGATCAGCGGTTTCGGTATTAAAATGGAGAACCAGGTTTTGCAGAGCATCAGGAAATTAAAAAGCAAAGAGACGAGCAGCGCCAAGAAGAAATTGGTTGAAAAGAAAGCTGAGAAAAAGGAGAATATTATGGACGGCGCTTTGAACAGCGAGAAAAGGGAGCTGGAATTGTTAAAACAGGATTTGGAGAATATCAGCCGCGAATTGCAGAAGAAGCAATAATATTTTTAAAACCAAATCGTTCTATAATTATTTGCAGGGATGCCGGAGTGGTCAAACGGGCATGGCTCAAGATAATTAATTTTTGAGCTCTGAGCACTTTTGCGATGAAGATATGAGTTATGGGAAACCATGTGGCTTAGTGCCTACGCGAGTTCAAATCTCGTTCCCTGCACAAAAGGAGAGAGCACTGCTCTCTCCTTACCTTTTTTATTAAAGGAATTATTATCCAATTAAATTTTTAATAATAAAATAATAAAGTATTATTAACCCTGAACTTGCTGAAATACTCGGAGCTTTCTCTGGTGATGGCTGGATAGAAAGCAGCATGAATGCACTTTACATAGTTGGTGATCCAATTGAAGATAAAGAATATTATGATTCTTATTTATCAAAATTATTTATGAACCAATTTAAAGATATTAAGGTCAAAAATTTTGAATACTGGAGAGTTTATGGAATAGTATCCTATAAAAAAAGTGTAATTAATAAGGCAATACATCATGGTTTTCAAATTGGCAAAAAAGCATACAATGTTAAAGTTCCAGAACAAGTTATCAAATCAAATGATAATAAAATTATTATTTCATTCTTAAGAGGATTATTTGATACTGACGGGAGTTTTTGGTGTGAAAAATCATATTCGAAATATTCAAATGTCTGGAAAAGAACGCACAATTATCATCCCGAAATAAAAATAGCATCATGTTCTAAGAACTTATTACAACAATGTAAAGAATTATTGGACAAACTAAGCATTGAATCCAAAGTTGTACAAAAGAATAAAAAAGGTTTCAAATGTAATAGGAACATTAATAATTCTTATGCTTTGAACATAAGAAAGATTGATGAGATTAAAAAATGGTTTAAATTAATTGGAACAAGTAACCCCAGACATCAAACAAGATACGCTGTTTGGAATAAATTATGATAATGAGAACAATTTGGCTACTGGTTGGGAATATGAACTGAAATAATCAACGCACTATTTCATTATTGTTTCAAAATTTTTGTAGAATATTTTCTCTTTATCGCTTTCTTTGATTGGGGAGTTTTTTATTATTTCTAATTGTTCCATTATTGGACACCATCCCTCGTCAGAGCCGAATAATATTTTTTCCGGACCTATGAATTCAACAGCTGTCTTGATTAATTCAGAGTATTTGATTATTTCATCAGTGAGCAGCCATTCAACCAAGTCCTGCGTTGTTTTAACTTTAAAAGGCAGTTTAAGCGCTTTCGCTTCATAATAAGGAGATAATATTTGTTTGAGCAAATCAGATTTCTCGTTCAATAATGCAGATACTATGCTTATTTTAAAATTATTATGCGTGAACGCGCTGGTGTCAAAGTAGGCGTTGTCATAATTTTTTACAATCTTTGTGAGTTCATTCATTAAATATCCCATGTGTGCTATGACAACGTTAATGTCAGGGTTTGATTTTATTATATTCTCTAATTCATTAAAGTGTTCGCAGCTTGCGTGCATTATTATCGGTAAATTATGCTCTCCTGCGCAGTTAATGATTCCGTTCCTGTTTAAGTGCTCAGGATTAGTGTTGTGAGTTCCTAAATGCACTTTTAACGCTTTAACATCATATTTTTTAATGCACCTGTTAATTTCATCACCTGCTTTGTAATCGCGCGCGTCAGTGAATGCTGCGAATAACATTCCTGAATAATTTTCGCAGTCATGCGCTACTTTGTCATTTGCGCTTTCAAAATTAACAGAAGGGGTTGGATTGTAATTTTTAAGCCACTCGTATGGTCTTGGCTGGGCAAAAGCAATAGTTTTTTCCACTCTTGCGTCGTCTAAATTTTTAATCTTATTATTATACTCATTCACATTGCTGTCATACTCTGCATCATTATGCGAATAATTTTTCCCCCCAGCATGGGTATGGACGTCGAACACTTTCATTACTTTGTTGGATTAGTATCTTATTTAAATAATTTATGAGGGCAAGTAAGTTTTGAATTATAATTCGTAAAATTTATATATTAGAATTGTGAATTATAATTCATAATTGGAGGTGGTTTGATTATGCCAAACAAAGACGGAACAGGCCCTTTAGGAATGGGCAGGGTAACAGGCAGAGGGTTGGGTCCATGCGGAAGAGGAATGAAAAGAGGTTTTGGAAGATGCCTTGCAGGAACATTAACAAAGGACGAAGAGAAGAAAATTCTTGAAAACGAGAAGGAAGAAATAAATAAAAGACTTGAAGAGCTAAAGAAATAATCATGGTAAGGCCCAGAAGGAACAGGAGAATAGGGTTCAGCCCTGGCGTGACTTATTACAAGCCCGCAGGTATTCCCGTCAGGGAATTGGAAGAAGTAATTTTGGGAATGGATGAAGCGGAAGCTCTCAGGCTGTGCGATGCTGGCGGTTTGAAGCAGGAGGGAGCTGCAGAGAGGATGAACGTTTCACAGCCAACTCTTTTCAGGATTCTCAGCAAAGCAAGGGAGAAAATTGCTGATGCCTTGATTAACGGGAAAGCCATAAGGATTGAGAAGAAATGAAGAACTGTTAATGTTCGGATAAGTTAAAAAGTAAGCATTTTTTATTACAATCATTGTGAAATTTTTAAGGGATAAGTTAAAGCCGCGATTGTATCAGGAGAAAATACTGAATGACTGCGTTAAGAGCAATTGCTTGGTGGTGCTGCCGACTGGTTTGGGCAAGACAATTATTGCATTAATGCTCAGCATACACTCATTAAAGGACAGCAGGAAAGTTTTGTTTCTTGCACCCACCAAACCTTTGGTGGAGCAGCACAGGATGACATTTAAGGAATACTTTGAAAGTGAAGAGAATGAATTGTTAAGCGTGAGCGGGGAAACCAGTCCTGATGAGAGGAAGGAATTGTACAATAAGGCTGTGATTATTTTTGCAACCCCCCAGACAATTGAAAATGACTTGCTGACAAGACGGCTGGAATTGAATGGTGTTAATTTGGTGATTTTTGACGAGTGCCACCGCGGAGTAGGGGAGTACGCTTACACTTTCATAAGCAAGGTTTACAAACAGCAGAATCCTAAAGGCAAAGTTCTGGGCTTGAGCGCGAGCCCTGGGAGCAATGCTGAGAAGATTATGGAGGTTTGCAGGAATCTTAATCTTAATAATGTGGTTAATATGGACGAGGACGATGAGCACGTGAAGCCGTACGTTAAGGAGAAGGAGATTATTAAGATTGAAACTGTCCTGCCTGCAGAGTTGAAAAAAATTAAGGATAAACTGGAAGTGGTTCTGAAGAAGAAGTTATTGCAGTTAAAGCATAAGGGCCTGATTGGCACTATTGACATTAATAAAGTGAATAAGAGATTGTTCTTGGGTATTCAGGCGGATTTGCAGGGTAAATTAAGGAGTGGCGGCAAGGATGCTGATGTTTTTGAGAATATTAGTTTAACTGCTGAAGTGATTAAGGTTTTGTACGCTTTGGAATTATTGCAGACTCAGGGCGTGAAGCCGTTGATTAATTATTTCCAGAAGATGAAGCAGCAGTTAAGGGTTAAGGCGAACCGCTCCTTATTCGCGGATGCTGATTTCAGGGAAGCAGTAAGGGAAACTTTTGACATTGAGGGCGTGGCTGAGCATCCGAAGTTTGAGAAATTAAAGGAAATAATAACAAGCAATCTTGGAGGTAATGCGAAGTTTATTGTGTTCACGCAGTACAGGAATACTGGCAAGAGGATTGTTAAATTTTTGAAGGATTTGAAGAACGTTCATCCTGTTCTTTTTATAGGGCAGCAGGGCAAGGACGGGCTGACGCAGAAGCAGCAGTTAAAGGTTGTGAAGGATTTTGATGAAGGAATTTTTAACGTCTTAGTGGCTACTAGTGTGGCTGAGGAGGGTTTGCACATTCCGAGCGTTGATTACGCAGTTTTTTTTGAGCCTGTGCCGAGCGGTTTGAGGATGATTCAGAGAAGGGGAAGGGTTGGCAGGACAAAAGTTGGGAAAGTCTTGGTCATGTACACTAAGGACTGCATTGATGAGAAGTACTTGTACGTGAGCAGGGCGAAGGAGAAGATGATGAAGACCGCAATTAATAATGTTAAGGAAGTTATTAAGAGCAGGAAGCAGCGGAGGATTGAGGATTTTTGATTATTGTTGATACGCGCGAGTTCAGGAGCAGGGTTGTGAAGGAATTGTTCAGCAAAGGAATCATTATGCAGTCGTTAATGCTGGGAGTCGGCGATTACTTGATTGGCGAAGATGTGTGCGTTGAGAGGAAGAGCGTGAAGGATTTCGTTAACTCCTTGGTTGACAAGAGGATTTTCACGCAGTTGCGCAGGATGAAGGATGAGTTCAGGAATCCTTTATTAATTGTTGAAGGCGCTGAGAACATATTCTCTGTGCGGAAGGTTCATCCTAACTCTTTAAGGGGTTTATTGTTAAGCATAAGCGTGGATTATAATATTCCTGTGCTTTTTTCAAGGGATGAAGCCGAAACTGCTGATTTTTTGGAATTATTAATTAAAAGAGGTAGTAAGGAGCCTGGCAAAATTTTGAAAACTGAAAAGAAAATTTTAACTTCTGATGTTCAGGAAAGCATTGCGTGCTTACTGCCTGGCATTGGTGTGAAGACAGGGGAATCATTATTGAAGCGTTTTAAAACTTTGAAAAACTTGTTCAATGCAGGAATTGATGAATTAATGGAGGTTGATGGTGTTGGCAAAAAAACAGCTGAAGAAATCCACAAAACGTTTAACAAGGAATACGAAGATTGAATTGTTAAAATTCTTGTTAAGATTCGTATTATTGTCATTGCCTATTGCATGGATTGTTGACTTGAATTTTTATTCTTTGCAGAAAATTATCAGCATAATTGTTCATTACTTGTTCATTTTTGCAGGAATGAATAATGTTTTGTTTGACACTTTAAGCACTAATTTAGTAATCAGCCCTGCAATGTATTTCCTTGATTCCGGACTCATTATTGCAATTGACGCAGCATGCACTGGCATCAGGAGTTTTTACTTATTATTCGCGTTATTGTTCAGCTTCAGATGGGAATGGAAGAAGCAGTTGAAGTATTTATTACTTGGAGGGATTATTCTATTTTTGGTGAATATTTTCAGGATTTTAATTGTGACATTATTGGTTGTTAATTTCCAATTGCCTGAATTGTTTGACAACATTTTATGGACTGGCTCACTGAATTTGACTGTTCTGCTGATTATTATTTATTACTTGAAGCATTGAAATCATAGTTTTTTATTTTCTTTTTATCCATACAAATTCTTTTCCTTTGTATATTATTTCAAATTCTTTGTTGAACATTAAAAAGCATTCTAATAAGTATTGCTCGTTCCAGAATATCCTGTTTCTTTTTACAAATTCTTTGTCATATTCTCCTTCTATGTTTATATCGTGTATGTGTATTATTATTCCTTTCTTTAATTTTGGTATTATGTTTAAATATAATTTCCATACGTCATTTCCTATTTTAACATTATGTGTTGAATCAATGAATAAAATGTCCCTTTTTTTTAATTCTTTTTCTATTTTCCCTTCAT
>PEWF01000108.1 GCA_002779595.1 archaeon CG07_land_8_20_14_0_80_38_8
GCACTGGATAATGAAATGCTGTCATCTTTTCAGGTAATCCGCGGCTCAAGCAAGGGCATAGAATACAAGCTTTCCTCTCCTAAAATTTACAACCTCATGGAAAGAGTCAAGATTGAGAACAATAATACTGCTGTCCTGACAAATATTAAGGTAAGAATATTATTTCCGGAAAATGATTATCCTAACTTGTTGGTGAAGTACGTTAATTCTTCAATTAAGCCAGTGATTTCAAGCGACAGTTACGGGAATGAGTGGGCAGATTGGGAAATACCTTCACTATCTGCGGGAGGGGAGTTATTGATTGAATCAAATTTTACAATTCTCGTGTTTGATGTTGATTATTTTGATTATGTTAATTTTTCAGGAATTAATGATTCAATGCCTGCTGGTTATGAATTATTCACCCAGCCCAGTGAGGGCATTGAATCCAATAATGCGTTAATAGTGGAGAAAGCGAATGAGATTGTGGAAGAAACTGACAATGATTACGTGAAGGCGGAAAAAGTGTACGAGTGGGTTAGGAATAATATAGAATACATGTATTCCGGCGAGGGCGTGCCTGGCGGGGCCCTGCAGACTTTAACTGTTGGCAAAGGGACGTGCCATAGTTATGCAACTTTGTATGCAGCATTATTAAGAGCTTTGGGAATACCGACAAAGTATATTATCTCATTAGCGCTTGATGATACAGCAGATTCCCACGCGTATAACAAGTTTTACTTGTCAGGCTACGGGTGGGTTCCTGTTGATGCAACATGGGGTGCTTCATTTAATGACTGGTTCTTATCATCTGACACAACCCATATTAGTTTGGGGGAGCTCTGGCCTCCTGAGAGAGGATTATGGATTTCTTATAGTTACGGCTCGTTTCCTATAACTTCAGAGCTGAGCATTTACGAAACCCTGGATGAGTATTCGCTTTGGGATAATACTTCAAAAAAATTATACGATGCAGCAGATGCCTTAAGTTTTAAGGAGAAAATACTTGAAGATTTGCCGGGAAGCATAAGGATTGCTGTATTGAATGAATCTAATGTGTTCTCAGCCAGTTATGTGAGGGGGGTGGGAATTTATGCAGAATTATTGAATAATAAGGATAATGAAACTTTAATTATTCAGGAAGCAGCAAAAGCTTACTTTAATGGTGATAATGAAACTGCTGATGCACTGCTTGAGGGCATTCCTGAATCAATATATAATCAGGTTATTACTGAGTGCAGCCTGATTCTTAATGATTACTTGGAGGATTTGAACAATACAAAGAATGTTCCGGACTGGGAAAATTATGAAGTTTATCTGCCTCATGAAGAATCGCTTACTTTTGGTTACATGTTTAACCAGTCCCTGACTTGGCTGGTGTGGGCTGATGAATGGCTTGCTCTTGGGAATTATTCCTCAACCCAGTCAAATCTGGAGTGGGCAGTTTATTATGTATACTGAATGAATGAGGCAAAAGCGCACATGGATTATAATTATGAATATTCAGTTTATTATTCTAATTGGGGTGAAGACTTAACTCTTACTTTGTTAGATTTTATTATAACTGTTGCTTTCTTTGTTTTTGTAATCTTTTCTGCGAGCATGCTGATAAACTGCTTTTTTAGGGGGAAATTCAGGCATTTGAACAAAATTTTATGGCTATTAATCATTATTATAACTTGGGGTTTCGGTGCAGTGCCTTACTTCTTCTTAGAGTACAGGAAAAAATAGTTTATAATAATATTTTGAACATTCTTGTGTAATTAATTTTGAATCCTCTTCTATGGTAAAAACTTATTAAATTCTCGCCTGATGAGCCCTCAGATGATAATACAATTGTTTTAATCTTCCTTTCCCTTGCGTAATTCTCTGCAGTTTCCATTAATTTAACTCCTGCCCCTTTATTCCTGTAATCCTTCTTCACAAACATGTCAGTAACTTCAAGGAATTTCTGCCTCTTCCTTAAACCCCACCTCTTCATTGGAGTGTCCCTCTTCCTGACAATAATCTTAACGTAACCTATAATGTTGTCTTCATCCTCTGCAATGAAAATCTGCCTCTTCTTAATGGAAGCCCTGATGCCCTTAAAAGTGTAATCCCCGTCAATGAATGCCTCAGGATATTCTTTCTTCCACTTCCTGTTCAAGCGCCTGACACCCTTGGTGTCCTTAACCAAAGCCCTTCTTATTATCATAAAAAATAATAAGGAAAATCAGCATTCTTAAACCTTACAAGGTTTATAAATGGTTTATAAAGAAAAGGGTTCCAAACCTTAATGGATAATTAATAAACCTCCAAATATGGGGAAAATGATAATTTTTTTAAAGTATCTTCATTTTTCAGAAAAGTATGGGCATTATTTCCATAAGTGAAGAGAAGTCATTAATGTTTGACGTGGTTAAGAAAATAAGCAGGAATAATAATTATTTGATTAAAGAGTATGATTTGTCAAAAATTTTAATTGGAATAGATAAAGAAAGCAGGGGTGAGTTCGTTTTAACACCTGTTATTGAAGGTTTAGAAGGATTAACAACGCCTCAATTGTATACAGTAATACAGGATTTCACGATTTACAGCATAATAAGGGAATTGGAGGAAGGGAAGAAAGCTTATACTCTGACAAATGAAGGCAATGAGTACATAAAGGAAAAAATTGCCGAAATTAATCTGCACAACCCCAAATTGTATAATAAATTCTCATCAATTGCTGACAGTGTAATAAGCAAGTATTTCAGCAAATAATCATAAAATGTTGCCCAGCACGAATGATTCTGAAAGGTTTTGAATGGTTCAGGGATTACAGGACAATAAGCTGAACATTCTTGCGCATACTATTTTTAAATCCTTTTTCTGTATAAGGATTTATCCAATTGTGCAGAATAAAGAATTTTTAATTTTTTAAGATAATCTTCCACGAATTCGGCATTATTCATCGCGTATTTT
>PEWF01000029.1 GCA_002779595.1 archaeon CG07_land_8_20_14_0_80_38_8
TAAAAAACAAAAACTATTACTAATTATTATGAAGGCTTACATTGGCACGCGGGACTTCCTGCCTGATGACTGGAGAGTGATGAACTACATTTTCAATACTTGGAGGAAAGTGTCAGAACAGTACGGTTTCGAGGAATTTGACGCTCCAACCATAGCAATGGTGGAATTATTCACTGAGAAAAGCGGTGAGGAAATCAAGAAGCAATTATTCTGGTTCAAGGACAAAGGCGGAAGGGATGTATGCTTAAGGGCAGAATTAACTCCGCAGCTTGCAAGATTTTACGTTAATTACGCGAAAGCAATGAAGAAGCCTATCAAGTGGTTCAGCATTCCAAGAGTGTTCAGGTACGAGAAGCCGCAGAAAGGCAGGTTAAGGGAATTCTTCCAGTACAATGCCGACATTATAGGTGAAGACAATGTGTCAGCAACTGCTGAAATAATAAATTTAAGCATAAATTTGCTGAAAAATTTAGGATTAACAAATAAGGATTTCACCATAAGGATTAACAGCAGGAAAATATTAGACGCGCTAATCAACAGGTTAGGCGTAAGCGACAAAGCAAGATTTTACTTATTATTGGACAAGAAAGGAAAAATGGAAGAGAAAGAATTTGAAAAAGAATTAAAAACATTAAGCAAGGAATACAAAATTTTAAAGGAATTATTCACGCTAAACACTAATGAATTATTGAAAAAATTCATGGAATTGGGATTGGACACTGACAGGTTAACCGGTTTGTTCAGATTAATCGACAAAAAATATGCAGTGATGGATTTGAGCATAGTAAGGGGCTTAGCCTATTATACAGACATAGTATTCGAAGCGTTCGACACAAAAAATGAACTAAGAAGCATACTCGGCGGAGGGGAGTACAATAATTTAATCAAAGACTTCGGAGGCGAGGAAACACCGGCAGTGGGATTGGGAATGGGTGACGCAGTACTGCTGGAATTACTGAAAAGCCAGAAAAAATTACCAATTTTTGAAAACACAACTGTCTTCATAGCAACAATAGGCAGCGTGCTAAAAGATGCTGTCAAATTAAGGGAGCAGTTAATAAGCAAAGGCTGCAATGTTAACATGAACTTAACTGACAAGAATTTAAGCAAGCAGTTAAGTTACGCGCAAAGCAAAGGAATAGAAAAAGTTTACATATTAGGCGAGAAGGACTTAAAGAAAGGAACCATTACAGTCAAGGACATGAAGAAAGGAACAGAAAAGAAAATCAAAGGATAAATCAAATTAAAACCATTCAGGATACTTTTGCGCAATTTTCCTGATTCTTTCATACAATTCTTCAAGATTTGTGCTGTTGTCTATTGTCCAATCAACAATTTTGAAGGTTTCATTAATGCGGAATATTTTATTCTGGGATTCCTCCTGGCTTTTGAACTCCTGCAAATTTTTAGGCAAGTCAGCCCTGCCCCTGCTTTGCAAGCGCTTAAACCTTACCATTGGCTCTGCATCAACTTTGAACAATAAGTAATCGCCGTTAAACGCTTCCTTCACAACCTCATGATTATTCATTGTTCTTATGCCGTCAACAATTGCCCTGCCATAACCTTCCATTTTTATCTTCTGAACGCACTGCTTCAGCCAATGGTCAGGGCCGTGCGCTTCCATCATGCCCTTGCTGAAATCGTCAATATTCTCCCTCGTCATGGGAATGCCTGTCTTGTTGAACGCTTCCCTGACAATATCACCCACAGTAATCTGGACATAACCATACTCTTTCACCAGGAATTTTGCAACAACATCCTTTCCAGCGCCAATACTCCCGCACAAACCAATAACTTTAACCATAAAATAAAATTATTCCATTCACCATTTTTTAAACTTGCCATTCTTTCAGTAATATTCTTAATTATTCACTTAATAACTTTTTAAAGAAATGGCTGACGTCAATGATGACAATTTCAAAGAAGAAGTAACAGAAAAAAGCGAAGAAATGCCAGTCTTGGTTGATTTCTGGGCTCCGTGGTGCCCGCCGTGCTTAATGCTGGCGCCAGTACTGGAGGAAGCAGTTGAAGAATTCAAAAATAAATTATTATTAATCAAAGCCAACACTAACGAGTGCAGGATAACAAGCAATGAATACAAAGTAAGCGCTATCCCGAACGTGAAACTCTTCAAGAACGGGAAAGTAATCAGCGAATTCCTAGGATTTAAGACAAAGGAACAAATAATCAAATGGTTAAAGGAGAAATTATGAAACCAATAATAATTGTAAACTTTAAAGCGTACAGGGAAGGATTAGGCAGCCAGGGACTGGAATTGGCGCAATTACTAAGCAAGTACGAGAATGTAATCATGAGCGTTCCCGCACCATTAATAGGAATCATTGCAGGATTAAGCATGCACAACATGGCATGCGACAGGAAAGCAGGAGTGTTCGCGCAGCACGTTGACGCAGTAACAGACGGAGCACACACTGGCAGCATCACAGCAGCAGAGGTTAAGGAAGCAGGGGCAACCGGAAGCTTAGTCAACCACAGCGAGCGCAGAATACCTTTCAATGATATTAAAAAAATAATAAGCGTGCTAAGAACTGAGAAATTAACCAGCATCTTATGCTGCCAAAATTTGAAAGAAGCAGTTAAGTTCAAAAAATTAAAACCTGACTATTTGGCATACGAGCCGAAAGAATTAATCGGCGGAGACGCCAGCGTTTCAGACACGAAACCCGGAATTATCAAGGACATTGTTGAAGCAGTTAAGCCAGTGAAAATATTAGTGGGCGCAGGAATAAAAACGCGCAAAGACATCCAAAAAAGCATAAAATTAGGCGCTTACGGAGTATTAATTGCGAGCGGGGTAATAAAAGCCGAAGACAAG
>PEWF01000078.1 GCA_002779595.1 archaeon CG07_land_8_20_14_0_80_38_8
TGAATGTTAAGGTTGAGGAGATTATGAAAGAAGTCAGAAGCGTTGTCAGCAAGGGTTTGGAGCAGAGGGATAAGGCAGGAATTAATGTGCGCCAGCCATTAGAAGAATTGATTGTGAAAGGTGTGGAATTCAGCAATGAGTATTGTGATTTGATTAAGGACGAATTGAACGTTAAGAACGTTAAATTTGAAGATGGTGATATTGTCAGTGTTGAATTAAATACTGTTATCAGCCATGAATTGTTAATGGAGGGTGTTAGCAGGGAGTTAACCAGAATTATTAACAATGAGAGGAAAAAGATGAAATTAACAATTAAGAACAGGATTAAATTATACTTGAATACTGAGGATGAGTTGTTAAGGAAGAGTGCTGAAGTTTACAAGAAGAATATTATGAACAGTGTTCAGGCAGATGAATTAATATTCGGTTCTTATAAGAATGAAAAAAGTGTTAAAATTAATAATAAGGAATCAAATATTGCTATTGAATTATTGTAATTTTTGGCACGTTTTTTGTGTCATTATCGTGTTGTTGTATACTTCCAGGCATGCGTGCGTTGTGTTAGTGTAAGCGTAGGTTTGCAGCAAATTATTGTCTGTTCTTAGTTCAGTGTATCCCCAGAAGCTTGCATTATACTCGTTAGGGTTTACTGTGCACAGGTTCGCGTAATTATTGTCAGTATTATTTACGGTTTTAATGCAGCACATTGGGATTAATTCATTATTGGGCATTATTATATTGTCTAATGTTGTGATAAGTGTCTTGTTCTGCCCGAATAGTGTGAAAGTTATTGTTCCCTCCTCGCACCATGAAAGTGATGAGCCGTTATTATTAGTCATTGAAACAGTGCACCCGGCAATTAACAGGATTAGTAATGCTGTAAGCATTGTATTATTCATTTGTTCAAATTTATGCGCTGAGTATTATTAAATCTTTTTTTGATAAAGTTTTTAATCCGTTAAGTATTCCTGTTTTATTTAATGAAGGTTGTTAAAAGAAACGGCGACTTGGAGGATTATAATCCTGAAAAAGTTGTTAAGAGTTTGAAAAACAGCGGAGTGAGCGAGTCAACTATTAATAAAATATTGCAGACTATTAAGGACAAACGTTTTGATTCTATCAGCACAGACAAATTATACAAAATAGTCTACCAATTGGTTAAGAAGCTGGAGAATAAGTATAATGCAAGTATTTATTCTTTGAAGCAGGCAATTATGCGCTTGGGCCCTGATGGTTACACTTTTGAGGATTATATTGCCAAAATTTTTGCAGGCGAGGGTTTTAAGGTTAAGACAAAGCAGGTTTATGAGAGCAACTGCATTACCCACGAATTGGACGTTGTTGGTGATGATTTCTTTGTTGAGTGCAAGTACCATAATAGTGGAGGAATTACGAGTGGTATTAAGGACGTTATGTATTCCCATGCGCGCTTTCTTGACTTAAAGGATGCATGCAAGAATAAAGGTTATCATTTCAGGAAATTGTGGGTTGCGACTAACACTAAATTCTCTGACGAGTGCATTGATTACGGGAAGTATTGGGGTCTTAAACTAATGAGCTGGAAGTATGACGGAAAGAATAGTTTGTCTTACATTATTGACACAAAGCATTATTTCCCTGTTACTTTATTGCCGAGTGTTGGAAGAGAAGTTTTTTCTCTGCTTTCCAGGAAGAATATTTTATTAATCACAGAAGTGCGCGACAAGAGTGATGAGGAATTGAAAAGTATTGGATTGTCTGCTGATGAAGTGGCTAAGTTAAGAACTGACTGCGATAATATTATTGAAGCTGCTAAAAAAATTGAAAAAATTAACGGTGGCAAAAAATGATATTTATTATTGGAGGATTAATTCTTGCAGTAATCTTGTTCGTCATTCTTGTTTATAATAATTTTATCAGCCTGGATAACAGGGTTGTTAATGCGTGGGCGC
Organism: archaeon CG07_land_8_20_14_0_80_38_8; assembly: GCA_002779595.1. GTDB lineage: Archaea > Nanobdellota > Nanobdellia > Tiddalikarchaeales > Tiddalikarchaeaceae > CG07-land. Next base: position 1,932 of record PEWF01000078.1, read on the forward strand.
AGGTGAATGTTCAATTAAAGAAGCGTGCTGATTTGATTCCCGCACTTGTTGACATTGTCAAGGGTTATGCAAATTATGAGCGGAAAACTCTGAAAGAGATTACAATGCTGAGAAGCGAATTATTGAATGTTAATAGTGTGGCCGGCAAGTATGAGGTGAATAAAGCGCTTGGCGAGATGGTTAACAAATTTTTTGTCATTGCAGAGGATTATCCTTCTTTGAAGGCTAATGAGAATTTCCTGAAACTGCAGGAGGAGTTGAGCGATGTGGAGGATAAAATTGCATTCACAAGGCAGTTTTATAATGATACTGTTTACAAATTTAACACTAAACTGCAGTCTTTTCCTTATTCATTGGTTGCAAAATTTATGGGTTTAGTGAAGAAGGATTCTTTTAATGAAAAAACTGATTACGAGGGTGTGATTTTTTGAGCAGGAAAATAATTTTTTCTGTATTATTCTTGTTATTGTCTTTTTCTGCTGGTTTTTCCAAGAGTTATTTTGTTAAGAGTGCTGACGTGAACATTAACGTTCTGGATAATAGTTTAGTCGGCATCAGTGAGGAGGTAACTTTCAGTTTCTCGGGCTGCTACAGTGTTATTTACAGGGACGTGCCTGTTCCTGCTGAATCATTCGTCACGGGTTTTGAGGGTTTTTCTGACGAAAGTTTCACTCCTGTAGTGAATGACGCGAGTGATTTTTACACTTACGAGTTTCATTTTAGCCAGCAGCAGTGCGATAAGGATGTTACTGTTTTAATGATTTACAATATGAGCAAAGTGGTGGATTTGTATGATGACACGAGCAGTTTTCAGTTCCAGTTCTGGGGTGCTGACTGGACTAATGTTAATATTTTAAGCGCAAGCATCAATTTTCCCTTTAATGTCAGTGATTACTGGGTTCATAATGAGGTTAGCGGAAATTCATATTCAATTGACAGAAATACTTTTTATTATTCCGCGGGTAATGTTCCTGCTAATCATTGGGTTGAGGTTCAGGTGTTGTTCCCGAGATTAAGTGATAGTGTTTTCAGCGATGTTCATTCAGGCTCTTACGCTGATGAAGTTAAAAGTCAGGAATTGTATTACCAATTCTTGCAGGTTTATAATATTATTTTGATTGTTTTGTTCTTGACAGTTCCTTTCATATTGTTTTATTTCATGTATAATAAGTACGGGAAGGAGTTAATTATTGATTATTCGAAAACTTATGAGAGGAATCCTCCTGATAATATGCCTCCTGCTTTGGTTGAGGCAATAATTAATGTTACCCGTGATGGGATGCCTGATTTGAAGGGTTTTACTGCGACTATTTTTGATTTGACAAGAAGGAAGTATTTGAAGATTACTGGTGATGAGAAAAAAGTTATTATCAAAATTCTTGAAAAAAAATGGGAGGCAGATTTGAAGGATTTTGAGGTTGAAGTATTGGATTTTCTTGACAAGCACGCTGTTAATGGCGGGATTGACTGGGATTCTTTGAAGCATAAATTAAACAGATACGATAATGCAAAGGATTTCTGGAGCAGGTTTAATGATTTTAAAAAATTAGTCGCTAAGAAGTTTGAGAAGAAGGATTATTTTATTGACAAGGGCAATAATGTGTTCCTTATTGCTTCTGTTATTTCATTAATTGTTATGGTTTTGCTGTTATTATTGTCTGATTTGGGTAATTTTGCACTAATTACGCCATTGCTTTTTTTCCTGCCATTTTTTGTGTTTGTTAAATTATTGTCCAAGAGCGGCGCTGCTGCTTACTTTATTCTTGCTTTTGTTGGTTTTCAGTTCCTGACTTTTACTGCCATACTTACAGCGTTTCAGTTAAATCCATTATCTGCTTTCTTAGTATCAGTTTTAATATTCCTTGTGCTGAATACTATCAGCCCTGCCATCCTTGGCAAGTGGACGCGTGAAGGCAGGCTGTTTGAGCTGAAGTGGAATAATTTTAAGAAATTTTTGAATGATTATTCTTTATTGAATGAGTATCCTCCGCAGAGCATTATTATTTGGGAGCAGTTCTTGGTGTACGCTGTTGCTTTGGGCGTTGCTGACAATGTGATTAAAGTCATGAAGTTAAAAGTTCCTGATTTTAACAGGACTAGTAATTTCGGAGTTTTATACTATCATCCTGCATTTTATTCTAATTTGAATTCGGGTTTCAGCGCTGCTTCAACTGCTGCGAGCAGCAGGAGCGGCAGCGGATTCGGCGGCGGAATGGGCGGATTCGGAGGAGGGCATGGCGGCGGTGGCGGCGGTGCAAGGTAAAGGTTTAAAACTATTCTTTGCTTATTTTTTTCATTTATGGGTGACATGGACAAAGCTTTGAAGGAAATTAAGAAAACTTTAAATGATGTTGCTTTAAAGGTTTCAAAGGATTTTGGCAAAGTCAAAGTGAAGTATAGGGAAGGGAAAGTTGTCAAGAAAGCGCGCAGTGACTTGTCAAAGGGATTGAATGATTTGGCTAAGGAGTTAAAGAAGGGCGCTAAGAAAGTGAAAGGAAAATAATTATTTTTTTAACAACTTCTGCTGCAGGAATAATTGTAGTGTCTATTATTAAGTCGTAATTTTTGCTGTCTTCCACGTCAATATTATATGATTCTTTGTATCTTTTCTTCTCGCTTGCTTTTCTTTCATTCACTGCTTTAATGGCTTCCTGCAAATTCAGGTAGGATTCGTCCCTTCTTTTGTCCTGCATTATTCTCTTAGCTGCTTCTTCAGGTTTCACTGTTAATTTTATTTTAATGCTGTCTGGTATGAAATGGAATCCCAGCCTGCCTTCAAGTATGAAATTGTCTTCTTTTTTGCCTAATGTTTTCTGGTAATTGTCTATTCTTTTGTCTATTCTCGCGTCTTTTTCTGCGTGCTGCGTTAATTCTTTGAATGACAGGTTCATGTCATGGGCTATCCGCCTGAACATTTCGCCTGTGGAGTAATATTTAAGTTTTAATTCCTGCGAGAGCATTTTTGATACTGTGCTTTTTCCGCTTCCCGGGTCTCCGGTTATTGTAATTTTCATTTTGTAATTTCTGACAGCATTTCTCTGTACTTTCTGCCTTTTTCAGAATCTGCGGGGTATATGTTGGGCTGCGTTAAGTATTTCAGGAAGAATTCCAGCATTGTTTTCCTGACTCTTTCAGCGTCATTTTTTAATTCTTTATTGTATTGCTCCAATTTTATTTTCTGTTCATTTGTTGCATTTGACAAGTTTTCGAAATTAGTGACGTTTCTTAATTTTTCAAGAGTGTCTGAAACGTTGAATTGCTCAAATTCTTTCAGGTCATAAGTTTTTTTCTCAGTTTCGTCAAGTTTCGCGTTCAAGTTCCTGAAGCTTTCAAGCATTTTCTGGAAAGTGTTTATGTATCCTTCACTGGTCAGGTTCTGCAGGTTTTCCAGTACGAAGCTCATAGTGTTAACTGAATTGTATAATTCATTCATCAAATCCTGGTAGCCTTTCAGCAATTCATTAATGAGTATTACGGAGTTTTTGCAGAACGTTTCAACATTTTCTGCTTTTTTCAGGTTAATGCCGCCTAATTTTTTTATCATTTTGTCGTATTTTTCAAAGGAATTCTTTATAGTGTTCAATTCTTTCCAGAATTCGCTTTTCTTGTAGCTCTGCGTTTTGAATAATTTCTGGAAGAATCCTATTTTCATATTTTTCAATTCCCTGTTGTAATCACTGAAGTCTACTTCAAATTCTTTTATCCATTTCTCGGCGCCTTCATAGGCTATTTTCATTTTTTTCTCATCATTAAAATATTGTTTCGTGAAGTCCTGCAAATAGCTGAATAAATTGTTGAATTCTTTGTCTAATTTTTCGGCATATTCTGAGAAGTAATTCTTTTTCATTCCTAATTTTTTCATTATTTCCTTCAGATTATTATCCAATTCTGCCTGCTGTTTCTGGCTTTCTTTTAATTTGTTGAACAAATTCTGGAATGCTTTGATGCGGTAATTCAGGTTTTTTAAGTCAATTTTTTCCTCTGCTAATTTTCTTTCAAGGCTTATTACGTAGCTTATTAAGTCAAGCATTGGGCTTAATTCTTTGACGAAACTCCTGTAAGCGTCTGACACTTTCATGTATTTCTCGAAATCGTCCCTGAAAGTTTTTGACAATTTGTTGAAATTGTCAAATAAGTGGTCTATTTTATTGTCTAATTCGTCAAGTGGCACTCCTAAGTTTTTGCAGTATTCTTCAAAATTTGAGGCGTTAACGTCTTCAGTTTTTACGTTAACTTTTTGGATGAATTCTTCCATTTCTTCGTCGATTATTTTATAATTCTGCTCGAATTCGTCTAATAATCTCATATTTTGGAATAAGTTTTCGTCATTGCCTAGTTTTCTTAAGTTTTTGTCAAACTTTTTTATTATCTTGTTGATTTTATTTTTCATTTTAGGGTATTTGTTATTTGTTAATTCCTTTACTTTTTCCAGTTTATTGTTCATGTATTCATCAGCTTTTTTGGTTGATGAATGGAATTTTTTAATCTGGTTTTCAAGCCCTTCATTGAATGATATGAGTGTTTTAACTCGTTCGAGCAGGAACTGCATCACTTTTCCGACTGTTTTCAGGTCTTTTGCTTTTTCTGAAGTTTTTCTGATTTCATCCTGAGTGCTTGCTGCTACTAGCAGTGTTTGTTCGTCAGCGTCTTTGTCTATTTTTAACTGCACTTTGGCTAATTTTTTCAGGGATTTTGCTGCTTTGTCCGCAACCTGCCCTATGTGGATTTCATTATCAACCTGGTCTCCCCATAATGAGACTATGTTCGCGAACACGTTTACGACTTTGTTGATGATTTTAATCTGGGCTTTGATTATCTCGTCATGCACTGCTAAGGCATCCTTTTTTTCTTTTTTTAATTTGGTGATTTCTTGGAAAATTTCTGCGCGTTCAGTATTGTCCCTCTCCTTCTGGAATTGTTCTAACTTATTTATGTCAGATGCCTTTTTTATGAAGAAATCCACTACTTTTCTTTTCTTTTCAAGTGTTTTTTCCAGTTCTAATGCAGTTCTTACTCCGTAATTGCTTAATATTTTTGCCTGAAACACTTCTGATTCTACTTTTTTGACTCCTTTAACTTCATCATCAACCAGGAATCCCACATTTTTCAGTGAGTCAAGCAATTCGCCGCTTAATGACTGCAATGCGTTGAAAATTTCAATATCTAATTTAATTTCTGCTCCTTTGGTTGTCTTAATGAGGTAGTATTTTTGTGTTGTTTCGCCGATTTTGATTTTCTTGATTTTTCTTGATACTTTGTCTAAAGTTTCTATTAATTGGATAAGCCCTAATGATTTTTCTAATTCATGCTCTTTTGTCTTTGATTCCCTTCTGTAAATTTTGTTCATCATCTCTGCAAGTTCAGGATCATTCCTTTTGTATTTTATTTCTATTTTGCCTCCTGCTTCTTCTGAGTAAATAATCTGCCCGAGTGCGTCATAATAAACGCTGACTTCCTTGAAAGTTTCTCCAAGCATTGTGTCTAAATTTTTTAGTGATTCTTTAACGTCATCAATGACTCTGCCTTCCAAGTCCTGCACGTCTTTTAATTTATTGCTGAATAATACTGCTTTTTCAGGATTCTCGGCTAATATTGCAAATGTTGTGTTTACTGTCTGGAATGCCTGTATGAAGCTGAGCACTCCTTCTAGTCCGTGGTTGATTAGTGCTACTTGTTCCTTGCTGATTTCTACAATGTCAGGTATTATGATACCTAAATTGCTGGAAGCGGTTTTCAGGTTCTCGTTGAAAGCTTTTAATTTTATTTTTTTCTTGTGAGTAGCGTCAGTTGTTATTAAATGTGATTTTTCTAATTTGTCAACAAAACTTGTTAGTTCAGTTGCTTCTGATGCCCCTGCTGCCATAATTATATTATTAAAGTATCTGGGCTTTTAAACTTTTTTTAATTTGTAAACGTTGTCGTTTTTGCGCACTTTTTCCTGAACTTTAAGCGCGACTCTGCTGCCTTTCTTTGCCTGTTTAACGTTTTCATGGTTGACTTGCAGTGATTCTGCGCATTGCTTTAGAAAAGTGGTGCTGCCTTCGATAATGATTTCATCACCTTCTCTAATGCCTGAGTTCAATAATAGTATTTCTGCTGCTTTACTTTTTGGGTAGTAATTCTTGATTATCCCGATTTGTTCTTTTTTTGTGGGCGAAGCGTTATTGTCTGCTTCGTAATTTATACTTTCTTGCCCTGGATTTTCTTTGTAGAATCCTGTGCTGAATCCCCTGCTGTAAACGCTTTTTAACCTTTCAAGCCATTCAGGCACTCTTTTCTTGTTGTAATTGTCGAGCGCTTCCCTGTAAACTTTGACAACTGTGCTTACGTAATTTGCGTCTTTCATCCTGCCTTCTATTTTTAATGCGCGAATGCCTGTTTTCAGTATTTCAGGGAGTATTGTTATAGTGCATAAGTCTTTCGCGTTAAGGAAGCGTTTCCCGTCGTATACGAGTTTTCCGGTTTCATTTGTTACTGTCCATTCCCTTCTGCAGGGCTGCATGCATTCCCCTCTGTTCGCGCTTTTCTGGTGCAGTGCTTGGCTGAGGAGGCATCGTCCGCTTATGCTGACGCACATTGCTCCGTGGATGAATGCTTCGAATTCAATGCTCTTGTTTTTCCTGATTATTTCCCTCATTTGTTTCAGGCTGCATTCTCTTGCGAGTATTATTCTTTTGGCTCCTAATTTTCTGTAAATTTGTGCAGCGTTTGAGTTGCTCACGCTTGCCTGAGTGCTGATGTGGAAAGTAATTTCGTATTTTTTTAGCAATGGTATTAACCCCAAGTCGTGGATTATGACTGCATCTATTCCTGCTTTTTTGGAAATTTTTATGATTTCTTCGCAGTTTCTCATCTCGTTTTCGTAAATTATGGTGTTCAGTGCCAGGTAGGCTTTTACTTTATTTGAATGGCAGTGTTTTGTAATCTTTGCAAGTTGTGCTGTGCTGAAGTTTTCTGCGTTCATTCTCATGTTGTATTTTTTTACTCCGAAGTATACTGCGTCTGCTCCGCTCGTAATGGCTGCATTTAGTGTTGCCCAGTTGTGGCATGGCGCTGATAATTCTGTCATCGTAACTTATTATTAAGTTCTTATGCTGTTTTTATTTTTTTCTTTTGTTAAAGATTTTTAAATTATAGGGAATTTTTATTTAAAGTAATGATTGAGCACATTATTGGTTTCATTATTGGATTAATTTTATTGATTAAAATCAGCCCTTTTATTGTTAAGTATTCTATTAAATTGGGCGAGGTTTTCAGGGTTTCGCCTATTATTATAGGCATTATTGCTGTTACTATTGGCACGACTATTCCTGAATTGAGCACATCAATTACTTCTTCTTTTTTAGGGCATGGAGATATTAATGTGGGCAACGTGGCAGGTTCTGCCTTGTCAAATATTACTCTTATTCTTGGCTTGATTGTATTGGTTGCTGGCACTGCAAGGACTGAGCGCAAGAATTTATTTCTGCTGGGTTCGGGGGTGGTTATCAGCACTTTAATCGCGTATACTGTTATTGAGAATGGTTTCATTTCAAGATTGAATGGTATTTTTTTGATTATTGTTTACATTGCTTTGTATTACGTTGTGGGCAATAGTTTAACTAAGCCTGAATATTTGGAAAAAAAGGACGGCATGAATGGCAGCGGTTTGGTTTTCTCTGCGTATTGGAAGAGGTATGTTTTGTTTCTTCTTGTTGGGTTTGCAGGGATTATGATTGGTTCAACTATTCTTGTTTCTTCAGTTATTTCTCTTTCTGAAATTTTTGGGGTTCCTGAATTTATTGTAAGTTTTATAGCTGTTGGTGTTGGGACGAGTTTGCCTGAATTATTTGTGGGTGTTGAGGCAGTAAGGAAGGGCAATCATGAGTTAATGATTGGGAACATTATGGGTGCTAATATTACTAATTTAACTTTGGTTCTGGGGAGCGGCCCTTTGCTGGCTCCTAATGTTGTTGATGCTGGATTAATTCTGCCTTTGTGGGATTATTTAATTATTGTTTCTATTATTGTTGTGTTAATTTTTGGCTTGAGGAAGAAGGTGGACAGGAAGACTGCTTTATTATTGATTATTGTTTATTTCTTGTCTTATGTGATTATAAAATGAAGTATAAGTGTGATTCGCATTTGCAGTCAGTGCATCCGAATCCTGATATTTTGTTCATTGTCTTGCTTAATTCCTCTGCTGTCCTGCACTCGTCTGCTTTATTATTCGTTTTTAATGAGTGTATGCTTTTTATTTCAGCGTTCGGATTGTTTAATAAGTAATCTATGTGCCAGTGGAGTTTGTTTTTATTATTTAGATGGTGTTTTATTCTTCCTTCTATGCTGTTCTGCGCTGAGCCGGCGTAATAGTATGTTCCTTTTTTGAACATTATTGTTCCTTATTTGCCAATTCTTATTTTTGCGTCTTTTTTCATGATTATGTGCAGCACGTATACTCCTTTCATCAAATTATTTAAATGATTATTAAGTTAATTATGTTATGGTTGAAACTATTGTTTTTAATTCTTCTTCAAAGCCTGCCAGGAGTGAGCAGCATTTTGCTTACAGGAAGGGTTTTACTTACTGGACTCATATGACAAAGAATGACGAGAATGTTGAGAATATTCTCATGAAAGTATTGAATAAGGATACCTGGTTTGTTGATGATTTATTGGAGGAGCAGAGGCCTAACATTATTAAGTATGAGAATCTGGATATTGTTGTTCTTAGTTTTCCTTCAACGAAGTCGAACGTTTTGCAGATTACTTTTATTATTTCAAAGAGCAGTCTTATTACTATAAGCAACAGGCATAGTGACACTATTAAGAATATTATGGATGACATTCTTGACTGCAGGGCTGAAGTGAGCGGAGTTACTAATATTTTTTCCCTGATTCTGGATTCTATTATTGAGAAGAGCATTAAGAAATTGGAGGAGTTGGAGGATGATATTCAGAAAAAGGAGATTGAAATTTTTTCTAAGAAGAATGACGAAAGGTTTTTGTCGCAGACGAATATGATTAAGGAGGATTTATTGTTTATTAACAAATTATTAAGGGGTGATTTGGAGGTTATTATTGAAATTTTGGGTGGGAAGATTGTTTTGCTGAATTTGAAGTATTTTGGGAAGCATTTGAGGGACAGGATTCTGTACTTATTGGATTACAGCGAGTTGATTAAGGAGTCGATTAATAATGTGAATAATATCCATATGAACATGCTGAGCCATCGTTTGAATGAGCACATTTACCGTTTGACTATTATTGGCGCTTTAATGATTATTCCTACTGTTATTGGTTCCCTGTTCGGGATGAATGTTCCTCTGCCTTCTTTGACTTTTTGGGAGATTCTGGGAATTATTGCCGGCTTGTCTATTTTTGCGAGCATTATCTTGAAATTACTTTTTTGAAGAATGGTTTTAGTATGCGCACGAAGTGCTGGGTTTCAGGTATTAAGTAGCTTGGCTGGGTTTGGTATGTTTCGTTGAGTGTTGTTTTGTTTCTGAAGGTTTGGATTACGAATAACTCGCTGCCTTCCAGCAAGTATCCTAATTGCAATAAGTCTTTTTCAGTGATTAGTGATGGGAGTATTGTTGTGCGGAATTCGTAGTCTATGTCTGCGCTCCTGATTATGTCTATACTTTGTTTTATCTTGCTGGGTTCGCATTTCATTTGGGTTATTTTTTCGTATTTTTCTATTGGCGCTTTCACGTCCATTGCCACGTAATC
>PEWF01000052.1:0-278 GCA_002779595.1 archaeon CG07_land_8_20_14_0_80_38_8
TAATAGCCTCCCAAAAATCTTGCCAGAAAAATTGTTAACTCCATTAATTGTAATTATTATTTTGATTATTTATTAATATTTTGGATAGTAACTTATTTAAGTATTCATTTTTTTCCAAAGAAATTATTATGGAAGTTTACCAGAGATTAGTTGACGGGTTTGACAAGCATCTCAGGCAAAGAATTAAGAAAGAAATAAATAATTATGAACTTTTCTCAAAAATTGAAAGGATTATGAGGCATATTACTGAAGTTCCGAAGGATTTATTGAATAAATTG
>PEWF01000052.1:365-1466 GCA_002779595.1 archaeon CG07_land_8_20_14_0_80_38_8
CAGTTCAGGAAGAAGAAATTGTCAAAGACAATAGTAAAAGGAATATTGCAATATTACAATAAATCAAGTAATGATGAAAATAATATGTTTTGGGATTATTTAATTGATTACTTATGTGAATTGACAGGCAGGTCTTATTATGAAATTGACTTCCATTATGCAGATGAACATAAATTTACGTATTCTTCACAATTTACTTAATTTTAGTTGCTAATCCCTGATTCCTTCAGGAGTTATCCTGAACACGCACTCGCCTTCAGGCAGGCACGGGCTGTCAATCATTCGCGCAACCCTCTTGTCGCCGCGGCTCTTGCGCAGGTAAATCCTGAAAGTGCTCGCGTGCCCCACAATATTGCCCCCTATTGCAGCAGTAGGGTCTCCGAAGAAAACATCAGGCTTGCTCATCACCTGGTTAGTAACGTAAACTGCTAAATTGTACCTGTCAGCCAAGCGCTGCAAATCGTGCAGGTGCCTGTTAAGTTTCTGCTGCCTGTTTGCCAGTGTGCCCCTTCCAGCATACTCGCTTCTGAATAATCCTATTAAACTGTCAACTATTACTAATTTGGCAGGAATCTTCTCATTATCAATTAATTCGCTGATTTTTTCAACTAATAACATTTGATGGTCTGAAGAATAAGCGCGCGCAATCTTAATTTTGCTTAATACTTTTTTAGAATCCATTTTCTCAGCTTCTGCCAACTGCACAATACGCTCGGGGCGGAAAGTATTTTCAGTGTCTATAATAACAGCATAACCGTTCAATCCGCCTTCTTTTAATGGTTTTTGCACATTAATCGCTAATTGCAGTGCTATCTGGGTTTTCCCGCTTCCGAACTGGCCGAAGCATTCAGTAATTGCCTGCGTTTCCACTCCTCCTCCTAATAAATTATTCAATTCTTCGCTTTGGAATTTAATCTTGCCGACTTCTTTTCTCTTGTCAAGCATGGTATTTCCTGACATGAAACCCATTTTTAAGGCGTTCCTCGCAGCGTTAATGATTTTATGCGCTGTTGAGTCGCCTATATCTGCTGCTTCGCAAATAAGTGATGAAGGAGTTACTGCCAAGCTCATAATGTCGTTAAAGCCTGCTTCTTTCAGTTT
>PEWF01000052.1:1476-2849 GCA_002779595.1 archaeon CG07_land_8_20_14_0_80_38_8
TTCTCGCCCACTCCTGGAATGTCTTCAATGTTCTTGATTTCAATCTTCACTTCGTCAGTTTCTTCAGGTTTACTTTCTTTTTCACTTTTAGGTTCTTTTTCAGCCATTAAATAATAAGATTATTCAAGAAGTATTAAAGGTTTTTGGATAAAACTTCCGCTACTGAATTGTTAAAAAAAGAGAATAAAAAAATTTAAATAATATTATTTAACTTACTGTACAAGTCTTTGTTTGCGAATAACTACCAGCAGTTACTTTAATAGTGTAAGTTGAGTTCTGAACTAATTCCCAAAAAACTCCAGTAGTGTTAAAAGTAGCAGCTCCTCCAGCTGGAATATCTCCAACAGCGTCTCCTAAATCTGTCTGTGTTCCAAGAGTTGTTCCTGCAATTGTGCTGACTGTAGCAGTCCAAGTAGTGGTGTCAGGTATTAAACTTGAACCAACGTTAACAATTGATATTGTTATATTATCAAAGTTATCTGCTCCCCATGGCGCCCAGCATTTAATGCTGATTAACTGGAAATTGTTGCTTCCAATGTTTGCTATGTCTTCCAGCCCTCCGCCTGCTGCTTCCTGCAAAGTTCCTTGTACGTTCGTCATCCAATACCAAGCTCCTCCAGTTATTGCAACGACGAGCATGATTAGTAAGATGACTGAAATAACAGGTGTTATTGCCTTCTTCATAAACATAAATGAGTTAACGCTGATTTAAAAAGGTTATTGTGTTTCTGCTTTATAAACGCCGCATCTGCATTTTCTTTCGTTCAAAAATTCACTGCAAGGGCATTTCGTGTTAAGCTTGCACAAACAGTTCCCGTCATTTTCTGAAACTTTTTTCAGCAGTTCAAAATTTATTTTCACATCCTCATATTTCAAAAATATTCACACTCCTTTCATTTTCCTGTAAAGCATTATAAAACCAGTATGCCCGAGTATTTTAAATTTTGGGTGGCAAATCCTCTTATCTACTTCCCATTCCCGGTGGATTAATTCATGAACGCTTTCCAGCACTAGTTCAGTATTTTCTGCTTCCCTGCTCATCCTTGTTAATTGAGTCGTGTTAGGAACGTAAACAGTGAACCTTTTACCGTTTTTCAAATATTTTTCAATAAAAATTATCGCTTCCCAGGGATTGGGCAAATCAATATTTACAGCATCAAACTTGATTCTTGGCTTGTAATCTTCCAGTTTTGAATTGACAATTTTCACGTTTCTGAATCCGAACCTTTCAGTGTTTTCTTTGACTATTCCCGCAAATTTCTTCTCTTTTTCAACGCTTACAACACTGCCCTTCTGCCCTGCAGTGTTGGCGAATGCGCAGGTCATTGCACCGCTTCCCCCGCCGCAGTCAAGAACATTATACCCTTCCATAA
>PEWF01000069.1 GCA_002779595.1 archaeon CG07_land_8_20_14_0_80_38_8
AAAATATTAGGCGAATATCCTGAAATGAAAACTAAAATTAAGGATTTAATGCCTGAAATCAAGAAGGCAGTGAGCGAAGTTAACAAGTTATCAGTTAAGAAGCAGGGGAGTGAATTGTTAAAAATTGACAAGCACGCATTGGACAAGAGAGAGGAAAGGCATGAACTGCCCGAAATCAAGGGCATAAAAATTGGCAAGTGCTCATTCCGCCTGCCGCCAGGGCCTGAGAAGGAGCTTCACATAGGGCATGCATTATCATACTTGCTGAACAATTATTATGCGAAGAAGTACAAAGGCAAATTAATACTCCGCTTTGAGGATACTAATCCCGAGAAGTGCGAGCAAAGATTCGTGAACGGCAACAAGGAAGACCTGAAATCATTGGGTATCACATGGGATGAGGAGTATTATTTAAGTGATAATTTAGCAGAGTATTACAATTTATGCGAGAAGCTGCTCAAATCTGGCGACGCGTACTCATGCAATTGCCCGAGCGAAAAAATGAGTAATAACCGGAAGAAAAGGATTAGATGCCCTTGCGCTGACAAGAAACTGAATAATAATTTAAGGGACTGGAATAAGATGAAATACGGCACTTACCATGAAGGAGTGTGCGTAATCCGCTTAAAGGCAGACATGAAAAGCAAGAACAGCGTAATGTGGGACCCGGTAATTTTCCGCATCAACAAAGCAAAGCATTACAGGCAGGGAACACAATTTAATGTGTGGCCATTGTACGATTTCACAGCAGCAATTGAGGACGCGAAAATTACTCACGTGTTAAGGGATGCTAACTGGACCCAGAGGATAGAATTGCAGGACTTCATCCGCAAAAAATTAGGGTTCAGGAATAATCCAGTGAACATATTATACTCCCGCTACCAAGTTGAAGGAGGAGTCACGCAGGGAAGAACAATAAGGGAATTAGTTGAAAACAAAACAGTTGAAGGATATGATGACATCAGGTTGGCAACAGTGAAAGGATTGCTGAGGAAAGGTTTCCTTCCTGAAACTTTCATGGAATTACTGAAAGAAGCGGGCATCACGAAATCAAAAACAACTATTCCTTTGGAGAAATTGAACACTATTAACAGGAGAATGCTTGACAAGAAAGTTAACCATTACTTCTTCGTGGAAAATCCAGTCCTATTATTGGTTGCCAAAGCTCCTGAAAAGATTGTAAAAATCCCGTTAAACCCCTACACTAATAAGGCGCGCGAAGTAAAGGTTAATGGAAAATTTCACATCAGCAGGAGTGACGTGGTGAAAGGCTTAATCCGACTGAAGCACGCGTATAATGTCAAAATTATGAAGACAGGAGGGGATGAAGCCATTGGGGAATACGTTGAGGAGAACATTATCAAGAACGTTCCAATAATCCAATGGGTTAAAGGGGATGAAGGAGTTAATGTTATTGTCAGGGAAGCGCTTCCATTATTTGACAATAAAGGCAATCTGAACAAAGAGTCAATAATTGAGCATAGGGGTATGGCTGAGAATGCAGTTCTTGACCTGCCAATCGGGAGCCAAATCCAGTTTGAACGCTTCGGATTCGTTAAAAAAGAAGCAAATAGTTGGATATTAACCCATAATTAATTCCATAAATTCCTTGAATAAATGAGGGGAATTTTTAATTGTTTATCCGCGCCAGCAGAATCATATTCCGCGATTAATCCATTAATGAATTCATCGCTCGTTTCTGCAGGGAATTTGACAACAGGTACTTTAATATTCCTGAAATCCAATACAGTTCTTGCAGGAATCTCAGCTCTGGCTAAGTCAGGATTGTCAGTTAGTATTGATTCTATAATTTCAACATCACTCTTCTTCACAGGCACCAAGCATTTAATCCTCAGACCAGCAGCGCCGTCTTGCCTGATAATATTCACTGCCTTCATCACAATTTCTGAATTGTTCAGTTTTTCGGAGAAGTATTTAATTTTGGAATTCCTGTTATAATTTGACAAGTCAGCACCCTTATTGTAATCCTTGTTAGTATTGCACAGGCAGGGATTGGAGTATTCGCCGGTTTTTCCTGTGCTGTGATTATCACTTAATCTGCAGTATTTTTTAGGGATGCAGAAAACATTAGTTAATTTTTTAAAACTAATATCCGGAACTTCTTTCCCAACAAGATTTTCCAGATTCTCGTAAGTTTTTATTATTATCACAACGGTAATAATGCTGAACTTTCAGTCAATAAAAATGTTATGAAAAACTATTAAAAATAATGGATTGTTCAATCTTATTATGTATTCACGGAAAGTGCTGAAATTTCTTGAAAAGAATAAAATTAGATTAAATGATAAAGCAAAAATTATTACTCTTGATGATGAAATTGAAGGCATACTATTGAATCGTCCTGATTACCTGGAAGATGACACTTTAATTATTAAGTTAAGCAACGGCTACAATATAGGAATTAATTTAAGGAATATTAAAAGCATTAAAGTCATCAGCAAAACCAAACCAGTAAAAACAATCAATTCAAAGGACAAAATTCCGAAGAAGCCGTTCATCAGCATACTGCACACTGGAGGCACAATAGCAAGCAAAGTTGACTACAGGACAGGAGGGGTTGTGTCAAGATTCAGCCCTGATGAATTAATTAAAATGTTCCCTGATTTGAAAAATTACGGCGGCATTCACAGCGTATTCTTAGGCAACATGTTCAGCGATGACATGCGCTTCAGCCATTACAAGAAAATGGCGGAAGCAGTGAAGGCAGAAATTAGCAAAGGCAGCAAAGGAGTAATAATCACGCACGGCACTGACACTTTGGGTTACACTAGTGCAGCGCTCAGCTTCATGCTTGAAAATGTTCCAATCCCAGTA
>PEWF01000024.1 GCA_002779595.1 archaeon CG07_land_8_20_14_0_80_38_8
AATTCAATTCTTTCAAAGAAAGATACGGAGAGCACGGCTTAAAGACTGCCTTAAGCATTGGGGATTTTGACAAGCAGGACAAATTCCTGGACTCTTATGACTTGATAATTACTACTAGCGAGAAAACTGACAGTTTAATCAGGCATAACGCGTCTTTCTTCAGGAATGTTTCCTGCGTCGTGATTGATGAAGTGCACTTATTGAATGACAACAGCAGGGGTCCGACTCTTGAAATCTTAATTACTATTCTCAGGCAAATGCTTCCAAGTGCGCAGTTCATCGCGTTAAGCGCCACCATAAAAAATGATGAATTGTTAAGCAAGTGGTTAAGCGCTGAATTAGTGAAGAGCGATTACCGGCCGGTTGAGCTGCGCGAAGGAGTTTTTTTCAATAATGAATTATTTTTCACTAATAATTCCTACAAGATTCGTGATGAATGCAATGCTGAGGAAAGCATTGCTTCCGACACCATGGTCAGGGATAAGCAGATTATTTTCTTCCTTAACAGCCGGAGGAATGCGCAGGGATTAAGCAAGCGCCTGGAAAAAATCAGCAGGAAAAAATTAAGCAGTGAGAATAAAGGATTACTGGATATTATTGCTGACAAAATATTGTATGCTTTGGAGTACCCGACTGAGCAGTGCAGGCTGTTAAGCAGTCTTGTCAGGCACGGCTGCGCTTTCCATCATGCAGGCTTGGTGGAGAAGCAGAGGAACCTTGTTGAGGAAGGCTTCAGGAATAAACTGATTAAAGTGTTATGCGCTACCCCCACTCTTGCTGCAGGGGTTAATCTTCCGGCATTCAGGGTTGTTGTCCGTGATTTGACAAGGTTCAGCCCGGCAGAGGGATGCCAGTTCATGCCTGTATTGGAGGTTAAGCAGATGTTCGGCAGGGCTGGACGCCCGGGATTTGAGGAATTCGGGGAAGCATTGGCGATTGCAAAATCAGAGGGTGACAAGGACAGCATTTTTGAGGAATTCATTAATGCTGAAGTTGAGGAAATTTATTCCAAACTTGGAGTGGAGCCCGCATTAAGAACCCATATATTGTCATTAATATCCAACAGGTTCTGCAACACCCGCGAAGCACTGCATAATTTTTTCAGCAAAACTTTTTTTGCAGAGCAGTACAATGACCTGACTGCTCTGAACAAATTAATTAATAATATTTTAGTCAGCTTGATTGATTCTGATTTTATACTGCAGGACAATGTTTACTTAACTGCGACTCCTTTAGGCAAGAGGGTTTGCGAGCTGTACCTGGACCCTTTTGTTGCTGACAAAATTATTAACAGCATTAAGAAGAGCAAAGGAGCTGAATTAAGCGTTTTTAATGTTATGCAGGCATTATGCTACAGCGAGGGCATTAAATTGTTAAGGGTTAATAATAAGGAGTGTGCTGATTTGATGAATTCTGCAGGTGATGAAAAATTATTGATTGATGCGCCGAACCCTTTCAGTTACGAGTATGACTCTTTTTTAAGGAGCCTGAAAACTGCATCATTGTTTGAAGCGTGGATGGATGAGGAATCTTACCAGAAAATCAGCGAGGATTTTAAGATTTTCCCGGGAGATGTGAGGAATTACGTTTACACTATGGACTGGTTATTGTATTCCCTGGCTGAATTATGCGCTTTTTTTGACAATAAGTCTTTGCTTGGATTCAGCAAAAGGTTGAGGACAAGATTAGCTTACGGCGTGAAGGATGAATTGTTCGGATTAGTCAGCATTAAAGGCATTGGAAGGGTGAGGGCAAGGAAATTATTTGCTAACAGCATTAAATCCTATCAGGACGTTGTGAAAGCGCCATTGGAGAAACTGGCAAACCTTGTCGGCGCAGGGGTTGCGCAGAAAATCAGGGAAAGGGTTAATCCTTAAAATTTTTAAGTAATGAATTATTAATTTATTGTTTAATGTTGCTCATTAATGCAGTGGCTTTAGTAGTAGTCTTGTATTAGTGGGAGCAATTCTTTTAAGGTGTTCCCGGATGATTCATTGGTTAAAAATAGTTACGGATAAGTGTATATTTCTTTCCAATAATCAGGAACATCATATAAAGGAGGTGGAAAAAAGTATATGATTGCGGAATTAAACAGGGGTGTTGAATTGTCTGGTTTGGGCTTTGAAATGGAGACATTGTACGAAACCAAGTTTGCAGACATTAAATTCTTTGACAAGTACAGCGAATACAAAATTTATGGGGGAGAATTCTGATTCTTCCTCTTATTTTTTTTTATTTTTTGAAGAAATCCGCCACGACTTTGTCAATGATAACATCATTAATGCTGATTGGCTTTTTTAATATTATGCCGTTAAGGGTTCTGCACCTGCTGAGTGCAACGTAAGTCTGGCCGTGAGCGAATGCGCCGGTGTTCATGTCAATGAATACTTTTTCAAAAGTCTGCCCCTGGCTCTTGTGAATAGTTAATGCCCATGCAAGTTTTAACGGGAACTGCACTAATTTGCCTGTTGTTTCAGTCACTATTTTGTCATTCTTCTCATTATAGGAGTATTTCACTTTTTCCCATACAACCCTTTCGACAAATACTGAGCCTCCTTTGTCCAGCTTCACAGTAATAACGTCCCTGTCCAGTTCAATTATTGTTCCGAGCGTGCCGTTAACCCATGAACCGCCAGAGTCATTGCGCGTGAAAATCACTCTTGCACCAGTTTTTAATTTCAGGACTGTATTCACCGGCAAATTATGCTTCTGGTTTTTCAGGCTTCCCTCAGCGCTTGCCAAATAATTTTTTTCACTGCCAGGCAAACGGCTTAGTCTCTGGTTATTAATCATGTCAGCGTTATAATTTGTCGGAGTTAGGATTACGCAGTCATTATCCGGCACGAAATCATTAACAACCCTTTTGTTAATTTCTGCAAGGCTGCCACTAACATTATTGCCTTTCCTTATATTGTCCAGTAATTGTATGAAATCTTTTTCCTGCTGCCTGTAAACGTTCTCTAATTCTACAAGTTTTAAGTCAGCGTCAAGCACTGCTTTTGCGCTGAAAAAGTAGGGAGTTTCATAAGTGAAATTTAATATCTCAGTTTCTTCATTAGTTACCGGCGGCAGCTGGAACAAGTCGCCGAAGAATAAAACCTGCACTCCACCGAACGGCCTGGAATTATTCCTGTTCTTCCTTAAAAATTTGTCAATGCCATCCATTAAGTCAGCCCTTACCATTGACACTTCGTCAATGATTAAGCAGTTCAATTCCTCGTAAATCCTGCTGTTAACCTTCTTAATGTCTTTGTCGTTTATTATTCTCGGAGGGAATTTGAAGAATGAATGAATAGTCTGGCCGTCAACGTTCAAAGCGCTTAAACCAGTAGGTGCCAGCACTACTGCTTTCTTCTTAGTTGTATCCTTGAAAAATTTTAACAAAGTGCTCTTGCCAGTGCCTGCCTTGCCTGTCACGAAGTATGAATGATTAGTATTCTCCAATAAGTCCAGCACTTTTTTGAATTCAGGGTTGAGCAGGGAATTTTCCCGCTCCCGCTTATCATACTCTTTCATGAATTCAACAATTTTATTTACCAATGCAAAGAGAAAAAAATTGGCGCTCTTTTTTAAGTCTATCCAGAAAGAATCCTATAATTTCAATCTCTTTTCACTATTAATTCAAGGATTCTTGCATACGCTGGACGGGTTATGAAGACTCCGACGCTGATTGCAATAATAGTGGTAATCGCGAATCCCCTGAGTATTCCAGCACCAGCCCATATTAAAGGCAGCATTACTGCTATGCTGATAGTGAAAGTTGCGAATACTATGAAGAATGCCCTTTTAATCTTGTCCTTGAAGCTGAACTCTTCAGTTTTCTGCCTGCTTAAAACTTCATCAGTGATTACGATCTGGTCATCCACTCCAGTGCCTACTGAAGCGATTAATCCGGCTATTGACGCCAAATCAAAGGTCCATTTAAAAATAGTGGCAGCACCTAAAGTGATGAGTATTTCTGACAATGTCACAAAAATTATCGGGATGGCAATTCTTAAACTCCTGTACCTTATTGATATCATTAAGTCAACGCTGATTATTGACAATAAGAATACAACCAATATGTTCTGCAGGAATTCCTGCCCGAGTTTCGGGCTGATTACTTCTATACTTTCAATATTTAATTTTACAGGCAAATTCTGGCTCTGGAGCATGCTTTTCAGGCTCTTCATCCTGTCCCTTGCCTCATCAAGAGTTTCAGCACCGCCCCTTATTACAGGGCTCCTTTCAGGCACTCCCTTCAAATTGCAGCTTATTTTTAATTCGCTGTTGTCCAATAATTCCCCATCCAAAAAGAACGCGATTGACTCATTCAAGTAGCAGTCACTCATGGAATTCACTGATGATAATCCGCCGGTTTTATTGGCAAATTGTTCAGCACCTTTCTCGCTCACTGTAAGCGAAAATTCAAAAACGTATCCTCCCTGCGACTGCGTAACTCTTGAAACGCAGTCAACACCAGTCAAGCACACTCCTAGAATGTCCTCCCCTGTGTAAACAGTTGTATTACCGACTCTTGCCTCAAATACTCCCTCGCTCTCCAGCAATTGCTCTATGTTTTCAACGCTGACTGATGAAGGAAGTTCAATCTTAATGTACTGCTCCCCTCTCAAATCAGCCACAGTATTAATAGGTATTTCCTTGAACCCGTAAATGTTCAGCCTCTGCTCCAATATGCCGACTATGTTTGTTAATTCCTCATCGCTCACTTTTGATTCAGGCTTCAGTATTACTTTCGTGCCGCCGCTCAAATCCAGTCCGAACTCTAAATTGCTGAAAGGCACACTGCTTACTGATATTCCGAGTTTTGTTTCATTATTCTCCTCAACTGCAAGGAAAGGATAAGTAGTGCTCGTAATGTATTGGTTAAAACTTCCCTGCTCTTTGTAAGTAATAATTACTTGGTCGCCTGGCTTAATGTTTGAAACTGCTTCATTATAATTTGTTAAATTTGCCACGTCATAGCCATTAATATTAGTGATTATCATCCCTTTTGAAAGGTAGGAACTGGCAGGGCTTGTCACGCTCGTAACCATTACTCCGCTAGTTTCAAACCTTGGATTAATAATAAAAATGCTCATTATTAATGCCAAAAGCATTAAAGTTATTCTCCACTCTTTCAGTATCGTGATTAATTTGAAACTCATTTCTTCACCTTATCAAGATACATTCTCTGCAGGCTTACACTTTCACAATAAGTGTTAATGAAGTCAAAAATGATTCCCAACAATAATACTAGAGATATGTGCTTTATCACGTCAACTGTTGACAGGAAAAACATTATTGAAAAAGTTATTAGCGCTGCAAGAGTCATTGTTAATTCAGTTTTTACTGCTTTTTTTAAGCGCGTTTTAAGGGTGTCCTCCTCCCTTTTCAGTATGCTGGTGGCTAATAATATGTCTGAATCTGTTGAGAAACCTATCGTCATTAATAAGGCTCCGATTGTGGCAATTCCTGCCTTAATACCTAACAAGTCCAGCATTGCAAGTATTCCGATAATGTCAGATAATGTGCTGAAAGTTATGGTCAAAGCAGGCAATACGTTTTTGAAGTAAAAGTATGAAACTATTGCCATAAGTATGAAGCTGCCGATTAACAAAGGGATTGCTTCCTGAAGGAATGAACTTCCTATCACGCTTGACTGGCTTCCGTAACTAATATCCTCATCATTTAATTCAAAACCCAAGTAAGAGTCTGTCAATGACTGCAGTTCTTCTTTTGTGATTCCCTGCTGGGTTTGAACTTCGTAACCTATTATTTGGCTGCTTACTGAACTGCTTAACAATATAATATTCACGTCATCAGTTCCCAAATTATTAACCAAGTATTCCTGAAAATTGTCAATATTAATCTCATCAGCGTAATTAAAAATGAACGAAACCCCTCCTTTTAATGAAGAGTCCATAAGTATTGGAGCTCCTGTTGTCGCGTAAGTGTAAACAATAACTCCAATATTAAACAATAAAATAATCAAAGGTATGAAAATTAATTTCCTGTAATTGTTAAAATAAAAATCAAACAATTTGTCAAACATGATAAGAGAATATTAATTTAAGTGTTTAAAAAATTTTAGGCAGGGAGGGTTTTTTATTTCCCTCTGCCTTTATTTGCATTAATGCTTGGCCTGATTTTCTCAGCACCTATGCCTTTATTTCTTAATCCCCTGCCTTTTCTTCCCGCGCTTGTCAAGCCCCTGTGGCTTCTGCCCCTGTGCTTGTCAGTGCACAAAGCTGCGTACTGCTTATTATTGAATATTTGCGGATGCCCGGTGTCCAATAATATAATCTCGTACCACTTATTCTTCCCGTCATCTCCGGCTTCGTAACTGTTCAGAACCCTTAAATTTTTGAATCTCTTCTCAGCCCTTTCCTCGGCAATTGACTGGAAATTCTTCTTTGTAGAATACCTTACCTTGCCCAAGTTTCCCGGCTTCCTGCCCTGATGAGTTGTCTCTCTTTTCCTGCCGCCTTTCTTGATTTTCACGCGCACCATTACAACTCCCTGCTTTGCCTTATAGCCCAAAGCGTGCGCCCTGTCAAGTCTTGTCGGCTTGTCAATCCTGACAATGCTCTTCTGAGTCCTCCACTTAACCAAGTGGTTATGATAATAAGGATTATCCCTCGGCCTCTTCCATACCTGGCTTAAAAATTTGTACAAACCCATAATTCTATTTTCAACTCCTCTTCGCTGCTCAACACTTTGGTATCATCCAGCAATTAATAGAGAATTATTAGAATAAAGGTTTTAAAAAACTTACTCTTCCAGCACTGCGCTCATGATTAACGGGAATGCAATCGTCGCGTCCGCGTGCACTACTGCTGTGTTGGCTTCCTCTTTTATTTTGCTCCATGAAACTGCCTCGCTCGCGCTTGCACCGCTGAGTGAGCCGTCGTATTCCTCAGCAGTTGTCACGTAAACTGCGTAATCAAAACCTTCGCGCACAATATTAAGCCCGATTGCGTGGTGCTTTGCAAAACCTCCTCCAAGTATGATGCCTCCTGTCTTCTCAGCATTGAGTATTAAGTCTGCTTCTGCTTTCATGTCAGCAGTAACGTCAATCCCGATTTCCGGATGCTCCTGCTTGAAGTAATACAACTGCAGTCCGAACGCGCCGTCAAGTATTGCAGGGCAGAATATTGGAATATTATTCCTGCTTGCCCAGTATAATATGCTGTTCTCGTCAGTGATTGTCTTCCCTAATTCTTTAATTATTTCGCTGGGGCTGAGCATACTCTTCCTCTCTTCCTGCAATTCCAGTAAGTGCGCAAAGAACGGCATAAGAGTGTCTTCCAATGCTTCGTACCTGTCATTCGGCACAAGAATATTGCCTATACGGTTTACTCCTTTCTGGTGCAGCTCCTTGTCATCCATCCTGAAACTGCCGAGTATGAAAGGCTTTGAGCATTTCATTAAGTCCTCTTCAATGCTCCCGACGCCTGTTATTACTGCGTCCACGAATTTCCTTTTTAACAATTCTGCGAACAAGCCCCTTAATCCGCTGCTTGCCATGTTGCTCGTGAAAGTTAAAATAATTGTTGCACCTTCTTTTTTCATCTTCTTGATAATGTCTGATGCTTTTTTCAGGTTAGTTGCCTGGAATCCGGTGCTGCCTAATTGCTCCACCAAATCCTTCACATTATCAGTGATTTTGAAATCCTTAACTTCATCCATGGTTAAGAATGAATAAAATTAATGCTTATTTTAAACTTTTCTGAACAGCAAGTTTTATAAAAATGAAAAGTTAAACGTGTTTTAAAAATGTTGCTTAAATTAAAGAATGAATACAATCAAAAATTGGAAAAACATAATAATTTAATTAATGAATCAAAGCAATTACTGAAAGAGTATGAAGAAACCAAAGATGAGGCATTAAAAAATAAATATTTAACCAGAGAGGAAGAGACTAAGTTACTGGAGAAAGAATTAACAAATATAAAAAAGAGTATTGAGGTTGAGCTGAAAAGTTTGGACCAAAAAATTACTTATTAGTGGAGATGATAATTATGAATGTTCCGTTAGAAGTTCAGATTGAAAGGCACGTGATTGACGAGTTCAAACTTAAGGAACAGGATGTTTTATTCTGCGCTGAATACGTTAGCGAGGAGTACAGGAAGAGGAATTTTGACGTTATTGTTAAAACAGGCGCGTTCTTGAAATATTTCACTGATGAGAATGTTAAGAAATGGTGCTATAACCAAGTGAAGGAAAAGATTCATAACCTCCTGCCGAGGAGTACTGTTAAAGGTTTGATAAAAAGAGGAGTAAATTATTACTTTAGAGTAATTAAATCTGACAATATCAATAATAATTTGATAAAAAAGGGTGTAAAATATCATAAGATTAGTTCTGCATTGTTGCCTAAGTCAAGGGAGAATAGTTTTGTGCAGTGGGATGGGACTATATTTATAGATTTGCCTTCTAATGAATACAAATACGAATAAGGGGAAGCATACCCTAACTGTTTTAAAAGGAATAATGTTTGGATTATTAATGCTGTGAAAACTTTATGCCTGAAGTGCAAGGGCAGGAATTATTGCGGTAAGCCCTGCCAGTGGAATAAAACCATTTCTGAAAAAATTGATTTCAAAAAGGAATTCTTCGGCACAAGCCCGGGAGTTTTCATAGGGCACCACAATTATCCTGACCTGAACATTGGCATATTGACTCCGCAGTTCCAGACGAATAAAGCAAGGGAGTGGGATAATCCTAAAATGTGGAGCATGAAGTATTCAATTAGTGACGTGATTGAGAAGCGCAGGACTCTCGTGAACTGCAATAATAAAAAGAGTGAGTCTTTGATTGAAAAAGTGCAGTTAGTCGCGTTATCCCGCAAACCAGTGGATGTGGAGGTTAATCTTGACAAGGCGCCTAAATTGAAGGAAAGTTTTGACTTCATTAACAACCCATTAGGCCCTTCAGCTAAGGCAGAGAAATTATTATTGTGCGAGGATGTGAAGATTAAAAGAGTTGTTGAAAAATATTATTATGATACTGATTTGAAGAGTGCGGACGCAGTCAATAATTTGTACAATAAAGGATTGGATGAGAATGAGATTACGCGCATGTTCAGCACCGGCGCTTTCGGAGTGCAGAAGAACAGGAAATTAGTGCCCACGAGGTGGAGCATTACAGCAGTTGATGACACTCTCGGCAAAGAATTAATAAGCAGTGTCAAGAATTATCCAATCATTGACAATTACCGCGTGTTGAACGGGAATTTTTACGGCAATTATTACACTATAATATTATTGCCTGACGTGTGGGGCTATGAATTATTCGAGACAATGAACGGCGATGATTACTGCCATGACTGCGAGGATTATAATGGCAGGAATGAGTATGCTTTTAACACTGCCGGCGGTTACTACGCTGCGCGCCTCGCAGTGCTGGAATACTTGAACAGCGTGAAAAAGCAGGCAAGGGTAATCGTGTTAAGGCAGATTACTAATGAGTATTACTGCCCGTTGGGAGTGTGGGTTGTGAAGCAGGCTGCGCGCAAAGCGTGCAGCAGTGTGAACTGTTTCAATTCAAAGAGTGGCATGATGACTCACCTTGGAATTATTACTCCTTTGCATGAATTGTTGAGGAAGAGTGTCTTGTTCGAAAACTTTAATTCGCAGAAGCGTTTGAGTACTTATTTATGAACGGCAGGATGCACAAACTATTGGGAGTAATCTTGTTCTTAATTTTTTATTATCTTAAATTATTCCCTGCCATTGTTAATGATTACCTGCTTAACCCTTGGGGTTTAATTTTTGCTTTCATTATTGTCTTCTTCATCAGCGGGGGCAGGTTAAAGAGCAGGAGTTTTTGGGATTTCGGATTAAGCCCTGACAATGATTACCATAAGAAGATGCAGCGCGACTGGCTAATGCATTCTGCTATCATCCCGACTATTTTGTTCGTATTGCTTTCCCACCCTTTGATTGGAATTCTTGGTTTTTTTTACACTTTCCACGTTGCCCTTGACTTGCTGAACACTCACAGCTGGGACGGGAACAAGTATACTTACATTGCAGTATTCATAACTGTAATATTATTTTACGTTCTGATTTACAGTTAAATTTTTAAAATGAAAAATTTTCAGGTTAATTTCATGTCTGACTTTAAAGATGTGCGTGATAGTTTGAAAAGGTGCGGGGATTTAATCAGTGCGGGCTGCAAAAAGACTGGATTAATTAATGATTATTTGTTAAAAGTTAAAAATGGTTTGGAGAGGAATGAAACTACTCTCATTCATAATCTTGCAGACTGCGGTTTTTGTGAAGTTCAGGAAGTGGTTGTTTCTTATGAGAATTACAGGGAAGGGCTGCTCGGATTATTTGAAGCGTGCAGCAAGTATTTGGTGAACAGGGAAGATAAGGATATTTTTGTTCAGGCTCTTAAAGATTGCGAGAAATTAAATGATTTTTATGAAAATGATTTTTCGCGCTTCCAGGACAGTGCTGTTGAAAGAATTTTTGGATTCATGAAGCAAGAAAAGTTTTAAAAACCATTAATTCTCTCATCTTTTTCATGATTGAGCAGACTTTGGTGTTAATCAAGCCGGACGGTATTTACAGGGGATTAATCGGGAACATTATTACCCGTTTCGAGAATGCTGGCTTGAAAATTGTGGGAATGCGCATGCGCTGGATTGACAAGGATTTCAGCAAGAGGCATTATGCTGAACACTTGGGCAAGGAATTTTATGTTGGTTTGGAGCAGTACATTACAGCAGGGCCTGTTATGGCTTTGGTTTTGGAAGGCGTGGAAGTAATAGAAGTTGTGAGGAAAATGGTTGGGAGCACTGAGCCTAAGAAGGCACTGCCCGGAACTATCAGGGGCGACTTTGCGCACGTGAGTTATCAGCAGGCGGACAAGGAACATAAAGGATTGTGCAATATTATTCATGCAAGCGCGAACCAGAAGGATGCTGTTAAGGAAATAATGTTATGGTTTGACCCTATGGATTTGCACACTTACAAGCGCGCGGGCGAGGAATGGACTAAATAATCTTCGTTATTAAGCGTTTAAAATATTTAATTAATCAATTTCTGCTACTATTAATTTATGAGCATTGAATCACTGGTTAAGTATGATAATGACATAATTGCTTTGGAGAACAAAGCAATCAGTTCATCTGAGAAATTGGTTGAGAATAACTGCGAATTGCTGAAATTGTATCTGAAAAAATCATTAATTCTTGAAGAAGCATTGAATAATGGCAGCAAAAATGATAAGAAAGTATTTGATGATTACTTGGACAACAA
>PEWF01000095.1:0-614 GCA_002779595.1 archaeon CG07_land_8_20_14_0_80_38_8
TTAAGATATACTTATTGTTAAAACCCGCCTCTTTTTGGACTACTTTTTTAATATCTAATTTTATTTTTTCTTTCATTCTTGGATCTTTTCTATTTAAGGGTTCACCCAAATTATATCCATTAAATCTGCAACCCCCATTGCATAAAACCAAAGCATCACACTCAATACAATCTTCAGGCAAATTCTTATTCTGCCTGAAATCTTCAAAATCTCTCCATAATGCTTCAAAATCAGACTCTAAAATATTGCCAATATTATAAGGTGATTGGATACATGACCTAACATTGCCTTTGTAATCAATAGCCAAAGTGCTTTTTCCAGTATTACATGGTCTTTTAAACAAATTAAAATTATTAATTCGTATTTCTTCGGGAATAAAGCATAAAGGAATGGTTTGTATTGAATCAATTTTTATACCAAATTCTTTGTTTAATTTAATTAACTGATTAAAAACTAAAGTAATATCTTCTTCAGCGAGAGTATAATCATATTCTTTCTGATATTCAAGAGGTGGATTAGATACGGGAGTTGCTGCAAAGCTGTCAATAGAAAAATTTTTCAAATAAAAATTTACCTTGATCATAAATAGAATTTAAATTATATTTTGAAATTAC
>PEWF01000095.1:624-6368 GCA_002779595.1 archaeon CG07_land_8_20_14_0_80_38_8
GTTATTGGTATGTTAGTATTTTCTTTAATGTTTAGTAAATTTGTATAAAAATCATTAATATCTTTTGATTTAGTTATAAATTCATACTTTTCTTTTTCAAAATGAGGTAAAGATGCAAGCAGCCCAAAAGTATTATTGAGTCCAAGAAGAGTTTCTAAATTTTCAGGGGTGGTGTGTGTCAAATTTGTATTTATACCAATACTCATATTTAAAGGAATTTTAGATATAAAGTTCTTCAAAACAGACATATTAAGAAAAGGTTCTCCTCCAGTAATTGTTATAAAAAAAGGTTTAATATCTCCACAAATTTTAGATATTATTAAATTTGATGTCTTAATGTTCATATATGCTTTTTTAACTTTATTCACTTGCCAAGAATTATAACAATAAAAACAATTATGGTTGCAATTTTCAGTAATTTCTATTTGAGCATTAATAGGATAACTCAAATTCATATTATTTTGTTAAATTATTAAAAATATAAATATTGCCTTATTCAATTATATCAATAAAATACCCTAAACCTTATTCTCCTGTGCAGGAGTCGCTGCTGCTTTTTCCGCCGGGTATGGTGGCTCTTACTGCGTACACTGTGCTGCTTTGTATGTCATAAGTGCTTATCACGTCTATTGACTGGGTTTCTGAAACTCCTAATCCATTAAAGTCGCTATAAATTACAGTGTCTAACGTGCTGCCTGACAAACTGCTGAGAGTGATGATTAAGTCGCCTGCGTTAATGTTAACGCTTCCAGGATTCAATATTAACAAAGTTATAGTATTAGTTGCCGCGTCACAACTTGTGCTTACGAGCGTGAACTCCCTTAAATCCTCCTCGAACTCGTTCTGCAAATTGCCCTGCATGTTGCCCTGAATATCAGACTGCAGCCCGCTCATCCAGTAATACGCTGCAGCACTCGCCACTATTGTCATTAATAATAATAAGATTACTGAAATTATGGGCGTCACTGCCTTACATGCCGCCAACGTCTTCCCCTCCTTCTTCAGGAGCTGGAGGTGATTCTTCACTTATCCTGCCTTTTATGGCTTTGCTTAACAAATTCTTAGTGTACAATTTCTTAATGTAATCCAGCACTTTAGTGTTTTCTTCTTTCATTCCGCGGGTATTAGTTTCTATCTTTTTCAATTCCATTATTAAACTGTCACTGCTAGTTCCTTTATCATTAGTGCCTGCTTCCCCTTCTGCCTCTTCCTCTAACAAACTGATTAATTCCCTGTTCTCGCGCACCAAATCAGTGACTTTTATTAACAATTCAGTCATTTTTGACTGCAGATTAATATTAACGCTTACCATCTTGTTCAACTGCTCATTTAATTCCTCAACGTTCTCCTCCAAGCGGGTAGTGGTGGAATCCTTAACCTGCCTCATTAAGTCGTTCATTTGCTCCCTTAACCGTTTAACATCAGGATTAGGGGTTCTTTTATTATTAAAACTGGTTTTCTTTTTCACAGCCATAGTAAGAGATTACATATTAAAGATTTATATAATTTTTTAAAAAAGGTTTTTTTAATTACATTTCCATTCCTGGCATGCCTGCGCCTCCCATGCCTTGAGGAGGCATTCTTGGCTGTTTTGAGTCTCCTGATGAGATGACATCGTCTATTCTGAGTATCATTATTGCAGCTTCAGTAGCGCTGTTAATTGCCTGAACCTTTGTCATTAAAGGTTCTATAATTCCTAAATTTTTCATATTCTTGACTTCGCCGTCAAAAACGCTTAACCCGTAATCATGGCCGTTCTTCTCTTCATGCTTTGCTTTTAATGCAACAATGATGTCTATCGGGTCAAGTCCTGCATTTTCTGCAAGGGTTCTTGGTATTGATTCTAAAGCTCTGGCAAAACCTTTGACTGCTAACTGCTCTCTGCCTTTTAATTTATGGCTGTATTTTAATAATTGTTTGCTGACTTCAATTTCAGGGCTTCCGCCTCCTGCAACTATTTTTCCTTCATTCTTTATTACGCTGATTAAGTCACCTATTGAATCAATCACTGCCCTTTCTATTTCGTCAATTACGTGCTCAGTTCCTCCTCTGATTAGCAATGTCACACTTTTTGGGTGCTTGCATTTCTCCACGAATGTCATGTTTTCTCCGCCAATCTTTTTCTGCTCAACTAATCCCGCAAATCCTAAATCTTCAGGAGTCACGTCTTCGACTTTGTTGACTATTTTAGCGCCTGTTGCTTTGCTTAATTTCTCCATATCGCTTCTTTTAACTCTTCTTGCTGCGAAAATATTCTTGCGCGAGAATAAGTGCTGGATTGTGTCATCAATTCCTTTCTCGCAGAATATGACATTAGCTCCTGAAGCAATAACTTTGTTAACCATTGTTTTAAGCATTTTTTCCTCTTCCTCAAGGAATGCCTGCAATTGCTGAGGGCTTGTAATCCTGATTTGAGTGTCTGATTCTGTCTCCTTCACTTCCAAAGCAGCATCAAGCAATAATATTTTAGCATTTTCCAATCGTCTTGGCAT
Source organism: archaeon CG07_land_8_20_14_0_80_38_8 (assembly GCA_002779595.1). Classification (GTDB taxonomy): domain Archaea; phylum Nanobdellota; class Nanobdellia; order Tiddalikarchaeales; family Tiddalikarchaeaceae; genus CG07-land. The sequence goes on from PEWF01000095.1 coordinate 3,117, forward strand.
GTCAGAGTGAACTCTTTCCTTGTCTATCACGATTCCCTGAATTAATTCGCTGTCATCAACGCTTCCGCCAGTTCTTTTTTCAATCTTTAACGAGTCCCTATCTATAAAAATATTGCCGTCTTCAACTTCTGTAATACTCCCAATAGCATCAACTATCATTTGCGCCAGATTCTCCCTTGCAATCTCAGCGCTTTTGCCGGTCATTGCAGTTATTGCTATCTTTTTCAGCATTTCCTTGTCATTAATTTTAATTTTGTCAGCGAATGATTCAAGGATTTTCAATGCTTCAAGGGACGCTATCCTGTAACCATTGGCTATTACTGTTGGGTGAATATTCTGCTCCAGCAAGTCATCTGCCTGCTTTAATAACTCGCCTGCCAATACTACTGCAGTAGTGGTGCCGTCGCCGACTTCCTGCTCCTGAGTCTTGCTTACCTCGACTAACATTTTAGCTGCAGGATGGTTAACCTGCATTTCTTCAAGAATAGTAACCCCATCATTAGTGATTATAATATCTCCTAAATTGTCCACTAACATTTTGTCCATGCCTTTAGGCCCGAGAGTAGTCCTCACTGTTTCAGCAACTGCTATTGCAGCACTTATATTACTTCTCTGCGCATCCCTGCCAGTATTCCTGTTGCTTCCTTCAGGGAGTATAAATATTGGCTGCATATTATTCATATTCATTAATCAACCTCTGATTTTAACAGGTTATTAAGAACAGAGTGGGTTTTAAAAAGTTAATTGTATTAAATGATTACTTTTTTAAATGAAAAAATTCCTATTTTTTTAACTGTTATGAATGTTAAAATCAAGGGCACATTTTTTGAGGAGAAAGTAGTGGATTCTTTGAATCCTTACAATAAGAGTTCCTTGGATTATTTCATCCATAAATATTCTGAAAATAAGAAGTTCCGCGCTAATGGCAATGAGTATTTCATCTTGACTAATGAAGTGATTGCAGGGCATGAGATTGATTTGGCAATTGTTGACAAGGAATTCATTGAATTATTAGACTCAAAACCTGACAGTTATAATATTAGGAGCAGGCTAAAAGGTTATTTCTTGCTGGGCGAGTGCAAAAATTATAATGGCAATATTCCTAAAAGCATTAGTTCTGATTTATTGGCTAAGAATTACTTGTTAAATCCTGATAAGACTGTCCTCTTCAAGGAGGATTGCAGTAATTCTTTTAACTGGGTTAAGAATTTTGAAGTCAGCGGTGTTGAATTAGTTAATTATGACAGGAATTTGGAATCAGAGTTGAAGCACGTTATGAATACTGGGAATACTGTGCGTGAAGTTTTAGAGAATAGTGATAATTTTTTCAGAAGCAATGAGGAGAGGTTGAAAGAAGTTGTTAATTATAAGTCAAAATTTAACAAAAATTGCAGGAATGAGGAATTAACAGGTGAAGTAATATTATTCCATGGCTACAAGAGCGTTATTGATTTGAACACTGCAAGATTTTTGGCTGGTGAGAGTATTAGTTTTAATTCCCCAATAATAGCCTATTACTTGGATGATTGCAGAGTTACTGATAATGCTGTAAATTTCCTGGATGAAGTTAATGATTTGTTCAGGCGCGAGAATAACAGGAAAAGAGTGAGATTAGTCAAAGGACTGGATTCAGGGTTGGCTGAGAAGATTATGTCAAAGTTTGAGAATAAGAAGTTTGCTCTGAATATCAATTTTTACAACAAGATTCCCGGAAGCGTTAACGACTTGTTTTATGCAAGGATTCCTGCAGCTGTAATTATTTGATTATTGTGAACATTCTATGGTCTTTCTCGTAAGGCTGAAGTCCGCGTTCGTCAATTATTTTGTACCCGTGGCTGAGCAATTCCTTCTTGACCTGCTCAAATATAATTTTTGGCGGCTTCGTGACGTCTATGCTCCTGCTTTTTACCACTAGGAATCCGTAACTATTCTTTTTCAGGAATGCGTCGCAGTTTTTCAGGAATATTTTCACCTGGTCCCTTTGGCTGATGTCCTGGAATACTGCATCAACTAACGGCACGAACGCGTACTTCTCAGGAGTGTTAGCGCTTGCAAGTATTGGGTTCAAATTATTGCGGGTTTTTGCCAATTCAACGAATTTGTAGAATATTCTTGGGCTGATTTCAACAGCGAAAATAATACCTTCTGGGCACACGTCGCTTAAGTGGCTGCAGGTTGTCCCGCTGCTCGCGCCCAAGTATAAGGTGATTGTGTCTTTTTTGAACGGGAACGTGCGCATATTCTTGTAAATTCCTGCGCCTAACTTGCTTCGTTCAGGAACCCATTCCCTGTAATCATTTATTACCTGCTCACCGTAAACGTTTTGTCCTGGCACCAAACTTTTGGTGTAAAACTTTCCCCCTTCCTTAAACACGTTAAAATAATTTGTCTCCTTCATTTCAGTTTCGCCCTCTTTTCTTCCAAATCCCTGACTAATTTGTCACCTATTGGTTCGCCTTTGAAGTAGTCAACTTTTGAGCTTATGCTTATCTTGCTCGCAAGTGCCCTTGCCATTTTCCCCCTGTGCTTCAAAGGCGCATTGTTAACGAATTTTGAGTGGAATATGATACCGTGCTTTGGAGGTTTTGCCCTGCCTCTTAAATGCCTGAATAATGCTTTCTCCGCGCCGATAACCTGAATTGTTGAGCTCGGCATTAGCATTAACTTTTTTAACCCGTGAGCTGCAGCGATTAATTTTGCTGCAACTATTGTTCCTGCAACGATTGAAGTGTTCGGCGCCCTCTCATTAGTGATTTTTTCCAGGCGTTCTTCAACTTTTTCTTTCTGGCTTGCTAATCCGTTCAAACTCTTGACTGCGTCTTCGAATACTTTCTCGTCTTCTTTGTCAAAGTCCAAACCCATTGAGTCGGGCTCTGCATTGAATAATTTGCTTAAAGTTTTCCTGTCAGCATTTTTTATTTTCCTGAAATCCTTTAATTCTTTGGCTTTAATGCTCGCTTCAGGGTAGTAAATTGTGAATAATTCGAACACTCTCTCGAACCATTCATTGATTAATTCGTCCAGTATGTTTATCATGTTGACGTAAACGCTGATTAAATCGTCAACGCTTAACTCTTCCTTCACTCCTTTAATTGAATATTTAAGGCAGAATTCGTGCATGATATTTTTGTAGTCATCAATTGTTTTGAAAACTTTGGGGATTAATTCTTTAAGGATTAAAGGTTCAGGAACGCTATTCTCATTATAATGTTTGATTAATCCGTTAAAATCCCGGCTTTTAATCATCGTGAT
>PEWF01000095.1:6398-7401 GCA_002779595.1 archaeon CG07_land_8_20_14_0_80_38_8
AAAGATTTAAAAAATGTTTGACGTTATTATTCTTATACTTATGGAACTGGAAATCGTTACTGATGAGAAAAACTTTTTAGAGGTTAAGTTTAAGGGGGATGCTCATTCCATTCTTAACATTCTGAAGAAGAAATTACTGGAAGATGACAGCGTTTCATTCAGTGGTTATAATAAGCCTCATCCTTTGATTAATGAGAGTATTTTAGTGGTGAAAACTGACAAGAAGGATGCGAGGAAAGTCTTGAATGATGCTATTAACAGTGTTGTTAAGGATTTGGAATCTTTAAAAGTGAAATGAGCATGGATTTTCTGAAAAAGTTATGGAAGTTTTACTGGAATGATGATTCACTGCTTAGTTATGCTTTCTTTCTCGTTGTGACTTACTTATTGTTCAAATTCGTATTATTTCCCGGCTTTTTGCTGGTTACTGGTTTGAGCGATATTGTGGCTATTATGACTCCGAGCATGGAGCACGTGGGTTTTGAGGATTATTATTTTTATGACTATTTTCAGACATTGAATTACACTGCTGGCGAGATTAATGCTTTTCCTTACAGCAACGGCTTGTACGTTGGTGACGTAGTTTTCGTGGAGAACACTACTGATTACGAAGTTGGTGACATTATCGTGTTTTACAGCCCTTATTATCCTGACAAGTTAATCCACAGAGTGATAAGCGTTAATCCTTTAACCACAAAGGGCGATAATAATCCTCAGAGTTACGCTTTTGACACTCACATCAGCACTGTTATCGGCAAAGTCGTGTTTAAATTGCCCTGGATTGGTTATCCGCGTTATTTAATGTATGCAGTGTTTGGTGTATAGATAAATTTATAAGGCAAGTCAATCTTATTCTATCGCATAATGTTTTGTAAGAAATGCAAAAGTTTGCTCGTGCCCCAAACTGATGAAAAGGGCAGGGTTAAATTTGCCTGCAGGAAGTGCGGGACCAGCAGTCGAAGCAAAGAATTAAAGATTATCAGCGTTAATCCCAAAAGGGACA
>PEWF01000095.1:7417-10319 GCA_002779595.1 archaeon CG07_land_8_20_14_0_80_38_8
CAAAAAGGAAAATAATGAACTGCCCATTACTAATGAAGCATGCCCTGAGTGCAAGCACAGGAAAGCGTATTACTGGATTATTCAGACAAGGGCTGCTGATGAGCCTCCGACCAAATTCTATAAATGCGTGAAGTGCGAGCACACCTGGAGGGATTACTCGTAATGCCTGAAGAATCCAAGAAGGATGAAGGAGTTGCAGAGTTCAAGAAGCGCGCAGTGGCAAAAATCAGGACTATTAAAAGCGTTAACAAGGAAGAAGACGTAAGGGTTAGTCTTATTGGCAGCGTTGTTGACATTGATGACAAGAGTTTATTCTTCACTTTGGATGACGGGACTAATAAAGTCAGCGTTTTGTTGAATAATGATTCGCAGATTAAGGCTTTGAAGCTTGGGCAGATTGTAAGGGTTATCGGCATAGTGATGGGTTTTGATAATGGTTTTGAGTTAAGAGGTGAGATTATTCAGGATTTCACCGGATTAAACGCTGAATATTACAATAAGTTCCTGGAATTAGCAAAAATTTAATAAAACACTGCATTATTATTTTTAATTATGGCTGAGGTTGGTATTATTCAGGGTATTATTAACGCGTTTAATTCTGATTTTACCACGTCAATCATTATATTAATTATTGGTTTTTTAATCTGCCACTTATTGCACGCGTTAAGGTACGGCTTCTCAGGCTATGGTGGAGTTTTTGAGAAAATAAAAAAGTTTTTTAAGGTACTCTTTTTTCTAAACATATGAATTTAAAGAATCAATTAGGGGGATTGAAGAATTTATGAAGATTGTAATGAATGATGTGACATTATTGAAGGATAGTCTGGATGCTATTAACGGCTTAATTACTGAAGCCACTTTTGATTTTTCGCCAAAGGGTTTAATACTGAAGGCTATTGACCCTGCAGTGGTTGCCATGACTACTTTGAACATGCTACCAACCTGCTTCACCCAGTTCGAGGTTGACAAGGACGTTAAATTAACAGTTAATCTTGACTACTTCCTGGAAGTTTTGAAGAGGGCGAAGCAGAGCGACAAAGTCATTATTGAATTATTGAATGAGCAGGGAACTTTGAAAGTGAGCATGATTGGCAATACTAAGAAGGAGTTCACAGTGGCTTTGTTGGAGAATCCTGACAAGGAGCAGAAGATTCCTGTGCCCCAGTTTGAGGGCGAGGTGATTGTGGAGAATGACGTGTTAAGGGAGGCTGTGAAGAACTGCCAAATGGTGAGCGACTGCGCAACTTTTCATGCTGACAAGGATAAGTTCGTAATATCTGCTGCAGGCGAATTGAATAATGTTATGCAGGAATTGACAAATGACAGCCCTTCATTAAAGGAGTTAACGTTCAAGGATAAGCATGAGAGCAAGTATTCTTTGGAGTATTTGGACAAGATTATGCGCGGCGACAAGGTTGCGGAGAACACTATTATCAGGTTCAAGAATGATTACTTATTGGAGATTGAATACAAAACAGTTGACAAATTATCATTAGCGTTCATACTCGCGCCAAGAGTGGACAATGACTGATTATAATGAATGCGAAAAAAACAATAATTATTGAATTGTGCATGATTTTTGCTTCAGTTATTATTTTCAGAAGCTTGTGGATTCTTCTTGATAAGAATCCTTTTTTTTCAACAAATTTTGCATTAATAATTATGATTATTATTGGGGTTTCTTCAACAGGAGTATGCTTGTATTTTTTAAACAAGAAATAATTTCTGTCTTATTATGGAATCCTGCATGAAGAATAATGTTGTGGGTGTTTTGGAGAATATTAATGGGAAAATAGTTATAAGGGTTATCCGTGCGTGGATGTTCAGGAAATAAAATATAATTAGCAAAAAGGTTTTATTTGCGTGGGGCAATTTTATTGATTGTTTTATGAAGAATGTTGTGTTAAGTGTTAAGGGTTTGAACGTGGTTTTGGATGGTGTGAAAGTATTGGAGGATTTGTCCTTTGACGTGGAGAGTGGCGAGATTCTGACAATTTTGGGCCCTAATGGTGCGGGCAAGACTGTATTGCTAAAATCTTTGATTAAATCTTTGCCTTACTCTGGACGTGTTTCTTGGAAGAAGGGTGTAAGGATTGGTTACGTTCCGCAGAGGCTGCCTTTTATTAAGGAATTGCCTTTGAGTGTGAAGGAATTTTTTGAACTGAAAAAAGTGCCGGAGAAAAGGATTGGTGAAGTTTTGCGTTCCACTGGATTAAAAGACATGAAATTATTGGACAAGAGAGTCGGGGATTTGTCGTCCGGCCAGTTCCAGAGGATTCTTGTGGCTTGGGCTTTGGCTGGGAATCCTGACGTGTTATTGTTTGATGAGCCTTTCGCGGGCGTTGACATTTCAAGCCAGGAAACAATTTATGATTTTCTTGAAAAACTGCACAAGACTAAGAATTTGACTATTATTCTGGTTTCTCATGATTTAAGCATTGTTTACAAGTTCGCGACAAGAGTGTTATGTTTGAACAAGAAAGGTTTGTGTTTTGGCGTGCCGAGGAAAGTGCTGACTTCTGAGAATTTGTCAAAATTGTACGGGGGAGGGGTTAAGTTTTATTCCCATAATCATTCATGATATCCCAATTCTTGCTGAGTTTGATTACTGGATTATTCGTTGGAGGGGTTAGCGGTTATTTGGGTTCGTTAATGATTACTAAAAGGATGGCTTTAGTGGGTGACGCTTTGGGCCACGTGGCGTTGCCGGGAATTGGACTGGCATTATTTTTTGGTTTGGATGTTTCAATAGGCGCCGTGTTTTTCTTATTAATAGGGGTTTTAATTATCTGGTTTTTGGAGTCAAGGACTAATTTGTCAGCAGAGGCATTAGTGGGTGTATTATTCGTTGTGAGTTTGGCTTTGGGTTTTTTGATTATTCCTGATTTTGAATTGTTGGAAG
>PEWF01000095.1:10377-11184 GCA_002779595.1 archaeon CG07_land_8_20_14_0_80_38_8
TTCAGTTACTGCATTAATTATTATTTACAAAATTTACAATAAGTTAATCTTGTCGAACGTTTCTGGGGATTTGGCTCTTGTTGAGGGCGTTGACAGCAAAAAGTATAACTTGTTTTATTTACTGCTTATTGCTTTAGTGGTTTCTATTGGCGTCAAGGTTACTGGCTCATTATTAGTGGGCGCGTTGGTGATTATTCCTGCTGCTGCAGCTAAGAATTTGAGCGCGAATTTGAGGCAGTATTCTCTTGGCAGTTTAATCCTTGGAGGGCTGAGCTGCTCCCTTGGAATAATAATATCAGAATGGACTAATGCTTTGGCAGGTCCGGTAATAATATTAGTGTCAGCATCTTTCTTCTTAATATCCTTAATAATCAGAGGATTAAGAGGGCAGAAAATGAGGAATTATTAATTAAAAACGTTTAAAAATTATAATTTTAATTAAGATTATTAATTATGGATATTGTTAATGACGAATTAAAAATTATTAATTTCTGGGAGAAGAATAAAATATTTGAAAAAAGCGTTAAGCAGCGTCCTGTGACTAAGCAGTACGTTTTTTATGACGGCCCTCCTTTTGCTACTGGCACTCCTCATTACGGGCATATTCTGGGATTGACTAGCAAGGACGTGTTCCCGAGATTTTGGACTATGAAGGGTTTCAGGTGCGAGAGAAGGTGGGGTTGGGATTGCCATGGTTTGCCTATTGAAAACTTGGCTGAGAAGGATTTGAAAATCAGCGAGAAGAAAGAGATTGAAGCCGGAGGTGTTGATAAGTTTAACGCGTATTGCAGGAGTAAAGTTTTGGGT
>PEWF01000077.1 GCA_002779595.1 archaeon CG07_land_8_20_14_0_80_38_8
TAATCCTGCCGAAATTAACGTTAACCCTGTCTTTTTCCAGAACACTATCCTGCCTTAAAATGTGCGTGAAAACTTTCTTCATACTCTCATAATCAATGGTTGAATTCACTTTTTCAATATTCTTATTCCTGAACTCTTTCTTAACCTGATAAAAGACGCTGCGGAAAGTGTTGGGATTAATGTAAACAGTATCATCATCCCTCTGCTCGTACGCGTTAAAAGACACGTTAAAAATATCCTTCATAACGTTCATGACTTCACCAGGAAGAACGTGCTCATCCAAAATGTAATTGTCAAAAACTGAATTAAGAACAGTCCTCAAAAACTTAACCTTATTGCCGTTAGAGTATTCTTCAGCACTAACCAATTCAGTAGTATTAACTTTAACTGCTTCACCATCCTTATTAGTGCCTCTCTTGGAGCCGTAACTGTCGAAGATAGGAAAATTTTTAGAACCCTTCAGTTCATAAACAATTCTTAGCATTTTTTCATTTTTAGAAGGTTTGTAATCACTTCCTGCAAAAGCAGCGCCGCCCACCAATCTATCGCTTAACTCAAAATACCTTTCCCTGCAGTAATCATCCAGTAATGAAACAAAATCCCCTTCCATGTTAAGAATTATTACTCAATTTTCAGTTATAAATATTTATTGGTTAGCAAAAAACACTAATTATTTACAATATGGTAAAAAATTAAGATAATTTTTAAACATTCGAAAAAAAACTTTTGTTATTTGAAAAAACCTTATAATCCCCCATTTACTCCTTAATTCTTAATGAAGAAAACATTAATGCTTTTATTATTCCTGCTGTCTTTTCCTGTAATTTTTGCAGAACTAAAAACTCCCTACACTGTTCCCGAAAAATTAACCGCCCAGGAAATGCTTGACGCCCCTGAATTGTATGATTCAAGCATTTTCCCCATTTGGGGCTACGCGTGCATGCAGTTCACTTACAAAGTTTTTTACAGCGATAAGCAGGGCAGGCAGCCGGAGTATGTGAGGATAAACTTGAACGGCGAATGGCATGATATGATTAAAGGAGAAGGCGATTACGAGCGCGGAGTATTATACACTTATGATCATGTTCCATTATCCTATGACTCTAATTATTATTATTTTGAGGCAAGCAATGGAGCAGGCAAGGCAAGGGCAGGGATTATAGACACTCCTAATCAGGGCCCTTTAGTTTATGCTGAAAATTTTGACAATAATGAAATAGTCCTGCTAAATGCAAACGGCAGCAAAGTATGGAATTATTCAATTGGCAAAGATATGGTTGAGGGAGTTTCCATATCTGACAATAATCTTATTGCAATAGTGACTAATTATTATATTTACTTATTCTCCCCTGAAAATAATACTCCCTTATGGGTTTACTGCAAAACCTGCAAAATTCCTGATTTTGTTGAAGGAACATTCGCAGGCATTGAAGTATCAGACAACGGAGAATACGTTGCAGCAGCATTAATGGATGATTTGTATTATTTCAGCGCTGACAATAATACTCCTTTATGGACTGTTCCTCTTGAAGCAAGAGTTATAGGACTGGACATTTCAGAAAACGGGAGCTTAATCGCGTTAGGCACAGCCAATTCAGGGGATAAGGGCGACAAAATATTCTTATACAACAATAAGGGCGAGAAATTAATGGAATACAGGGCAGTCCATGAAGGATACACGCAGTCAGGGAATTTTTACCATCCAGACATGACTCCTGACGGCGGATATATTGCAGCATCCACAGGATGCCCTGACAGAAGGGCGTACTTATTCTCATCTAACGGAACGCTCATTTTCAGAAGCGAGGGATTAACTCTTGATTCGCCGATTCATAAATCGTCAATTTCAGACAATGCAGAAATAATAGCATACTCATTGGATAATATGCAGGGCAAAGAACTTTTAATACTATTTGACAAGAATGGCAGCCAGTTGTGGAGTTTTTCAGGAGAGGACGGTTCAGCAAGAGGAGTGTCAGTATCAGATAACGGCGAATACGTGGCTATTGGAACAACAAAAGGGCATATTTACTTGTTCTCAGCAGGCAGCAATAATACTTTGTGGAATTTTTTTGAATCAGTATACACTCATTTTGCGGAAGTAAAATTAAGTCCTGACGGAATCTTATTGGCTGCGGGCAGCGATTCGAAAAAGATTTACTTATTCAGCAATGAAAATAATACTCCTTTATGGGTTTACAATACAACAGCCTGGGTTAACAAACTTGATTTTAATGGGGAATACGTTGTTGCAGGCACTGGCTTGAAGGAATATTTTGCCGAAGGAATGAACGAGCCATTAGGGAATTTTGAATGCGATGAAATAATAATATTACTGCAGAATGCTGTATGCGGGGATAATATATGTGAACCTGCTGTTGAGAATTACAGCAATTGCCCTATTGACTGCTGCGGTGATTACTGCAATAATAATAATAATAATATTGCCCAAATTATAATTAATTTTTTCAGGAAAATAATTGAGGCATTATCCAGAGCCCAAAATTGAAGAAACAATAATTTTTAAAATCTTTAAAATTAGTTAGTTAAGTATGGATGCTGGCAAATTAATCAAAGCATATTTGGATTTTTTCAAAAGTAAAGGGCACGCAGTAATAAAAGGCGCGCCATTAGTGCCTGAGAATGACCCGTCAGTATTATTCACAACTGCAGGAATGCACCCATTAGTGCCTTTCCTGCTTGGGGAGCCTCACCCGCAGGGCACTAAATTAACTGATGTTAAGAAATGCTTAAGGACGGGTGATATTGACGACGTGGGCGATGACACTC
>PEWF01000098.1 GCA_002779595.1 archaeon CG07_land_8_20_14_0_80_38_8
TTTTTTTTAGATAGTGAGAAAAAAATATTGTTTTTCTGTGCCCAATTAAATACTATTGGTTCTTGTATTGATTGGTTCATTCGCAATTCTCTTACTTTTTGTATGTCATATGTTTTTTGTTTTAGATTATTTTTTAAGTATCTTATTGCTTTATTATAATTTTTCTCAAATATTAATATTTCCTGATTAAGTATATTATCATAAGGTAAAAATTCTTTTATTATATTCAAATCAGTGTCGTTATTCTTTATTCTAACTAACACATTTTTTAATAATTTCCTAGTCTCTCCATTTGCACCTCTTGGTCCAGGTAAAATATCTTGCAAAAATAATTTTTGTAATGCCCTTAACTGATCCGAAATATAATTTGATAACGGTTCCTCAAATGAGATTTGTTTACTTAATTTTTTTTTAATATTTAATAATTCTTCTGTTTCGAAAACATTTTTATATTCGTTGATAGCCATATTAAGTCTTTCTAAGCACATACCTGAATCAACAAGGGAAGTAATAGTATTATTACAAATATAAGACAGATTCCATAATTCGCAAAAAATTTTTGGAGTTTCATAATTGATTTCTATTCTATCTCCAGAATACTTTCCCCCTTTTAAATGCCAAATAAGATTTTCGCGGGGCAGATAATGAATTTTTAAGTTTGTTGATTCAACTAATTCTTTAAGAGGGGACGGCGTTGCAACATTAATACTAATTTTTGAAGAATCAATTTTTGAAGTTATAAAATAAATGGCATCTTCAAATAATTGAAAGTTGTTTGCATGAAAATCAAATAGTTCAAGCATTTCAAAAAAAGTTAGGTGCTTTGGTGAAAATCCAATACGATAATTACTATCTCTTCTCAAGCAATATTGTAATCTAACAATTTTATTTAATTCAGGTTCTGGAATTCTGTTCCCTTTAAAATATTGCTCAAAATAATTTCCACCACATATAGGAAAAAGTAAATCTTTTACTGGAGAAACAAGAGAAGTATTAATTTGGGATTTATATCCAAATGACGTAAAAAACGAAAAAAATCTTTTTGAGTTTCACCCAATGATTCAGACATAATATCCAATTTAGAAAATTAGTTTTATAAAGATTTCTAATTTATGAGCCCGGGGGGATTTGAACCCCCGACCCTCTGCTTAAGAGGCAGATGCTCTTCCAGACTAAGCTACGAGCCCATTCATATCTTAATACTAATTGTTATGAAGAATTTATTTATTTTAAAAGATTTACTTTTCACTACTTCTTCCTAGTCCTTCCTAGTCCTGTTGACTTTCTTGCCAGTCATTGCATAATTCCTAATCTTGGCACTCTTCCTGAAACCGCAATGGCTGCAGTACTTCTTCTTCTTATGATACGAGTGCTGCCCGCACCTTCGGCAAATAGTGTGCGTTGTACCCTTCGCTTTCTTGCCCATACTTGGTGTTCCTTTAGTCATAAATTAATCAACCCTTAGAATTTACTTCTGAAAAGGCAGGATAAACTTTACCTGATCACCGCGTATTAACATACGCCCAAGCTTCCTTTTAACGTTGCCCTCAACCAATTCCTGAGCATCATCAATCACAAGATTCAAATGAATGTCAAAAGTTTCCAATCTCCCCTGATACTGAACCCCTGTCTTGAATTCAACCAGCACGCTCTGCCCTTTTGAAATGTTTAAAGCGTCAAGTGGTTTAGTTAGTTCCATGTTCGGATAAATACTATCTAATATTTAAAAACCTTTTCCTGAACTTTTAGAAAGTTTTTTAAAACAATATTCAGTAATCAACTAGTTATGGCAAAAAGTCAGAGACGCTCAGTGAAAAAAGAAACAGGAAAAAAGTACGCGAAGGACAGGAAGAAAAGAAAAAAAGAATTAAGCCGCCCTGCAGGCTTGACAAAAGTCAGCGACAAGAACAAAGTGAAAAAAGTCAGAACATTAGGGGGAAATTTTAAGAACAGGGCAATGCAGGCAGGAAGCATAATAATACTGGAAAATAAGAAAAAAGTTAATGCAAAAATTATCCGCGTAGTGAAAAATCCTGCAAACAGGCACTTCGTGCGCATGAACGTCATAACCAAAGGAGCAATCATTGAAACTGACAAAGGAAACGTGAAAGTCACCAATCGCCCGGGACAGGAAGGGCATGTTCAGGGAATTCTAATAAAAGAATAAAGTTTTTAAGCAGAATAATTTTACAAAAACATTTGATGAAAAAAGAAAAAATTGATTTGGATTCATTATTGGACAGGGCTGATTTAACAAAGAAAGAAGTCGAATTATTATTCAAAGAAGCAAATAATCTGTACGCAAAAGAGGCATGGAATGATGCAATCCAATTTTATGAAACAATTAACAAGAATTTGAACGTTTTAAGCGCAAGTGAAAAATTAAGATGCCAATTGGAAAGCGTGGCAAACCTGCCAATTTGATATTCAAAAATCGGCGACTTCGAATACGGGCAGGACTTTAAGGAATCTGAAGAATATTAAATTAATTTTTTCCAATTATTCTTGTAATATTCGTATTTTTCATTGAAAACTTCCTTCGGAGTTATTGGAATCTTCAATTCTTCAAATAATAATTTTAATTTCTTAACAGATTCCTCCTCTTCATCCTCAGTGAGTATTTCAAGTTCAATAATGCAGCCATAACCTTTAGTGCAGTCCAGCATAACGCTTGCACCAATCCACTTATATTCCTTCCTGTTCCTGAACCATTTAATGCTGACATTGTAATTTAATGCCTTGAATAATGATTCAAGTTTCAGGAATTCATCCTTACTGAAAATTATCTCTGTTTCCTCCCTTGAATCGTCATGCAGTTCGCCTTTCTTCATCCACACCTTGCAGTAATAATTATTTTTTTGTATGCGCAAATCCTCAGCGCAGTCAAAATAATGAGTTTCCTGCTCATCCTCTTTGACGAATTCAGCATTAGCATCAAAGAAAATTTTTAATTCCTCATACTTTTCTGGGGTTATAAATGCGCGGAGTTCAACCTCTTTCATAACAAGTTTTAAAAAAAGAGGATTTTAATAAGCTTTCTCGCAATGAAAAATGAGAAGGAGCTTGATAAATTATTATTGAGCATTCAGAAAGAATTAACGTTCAGGGTTTATCATAAGTCCGAAATTACCAAGAATCGCGAACGAATAGAAAACCATTATTTAAGGACTAAAATGAGATATTAAGCAAAAGTTTTTTAAACGCGTTAAACTAAGTATAATTTAAAACAATTATGGAGTGTGATTATTGATGGCGGGATATGTAAGTTTTGAATTGCCAGATGAAATACAGCAAAAAATTTTGGAAGTATTTGATCTTGCAAGGAATACAGGCAAGATAAAGAAAGGAACTAATGAGACAACAAAAGCTATTGAGAAGGGAACTGCTCAATTAGTGATTATTGCAGGGGATGTTAATCCTCCTGAGATTGTGATGCATTTAGGCCCTTTATGTGATGAGAAAGGAATTCCTTATGCTTTCATTAAGAGCAAGGCTCAGATTGGAACAATTATTGGAGTGAATGTTCCATGCTCGGCAGCAGCAATTATTGACGCTGGCGAGGGAAAGAATGCGCTTAAGGAAATTAAGGAAAAAATAAAGAAAACGAAGTGATAATTCTTGGCAGATAATGAGGGTTTTCAGGAAAAGTATCAGGGAAAAGTGATTGAATTAATCGGCAGAACAGGAGTCAGGGGTGAAGCAACGCAGGTAAGGGTTAAAGTCCTTACAGGCCCTGACAAGGACAAAATTATCAGAAGGAACGTGAAAGGCCCTGTAAGGGTTGATGATATCTTAATGATGCTTGAAACTGAAATGGAAGCAGCGCCTCTGAAAGGGGGAAAATTAAAATGAAATGCTCCTTTTGCAGCCAGAAGATTGAGAAAGGAACTGGCAAAATATTTGTAAGAAAAGACGGGAAAGTTTTCAGTTTCTGCTCCTCAAAGTGCGAAAAGAACCAGCTTAAATTAAAAAGGAATCCTAATAAGAGGAAATGGTCGCGAAAGATTGAAGAATGACAGACATTCTTGGCAAGTCACCTGATGAGTATTACAATTTTGAACAGGCTGAAAAATACGAATTAAGCGGCGCTTTCAAGAGGATTCAGGCAAGGATGACGCAGGACGCGCTAAAAATTGTTAAGTGGGAGAAGGGGAGCAAAGTATTGGATTTGGGTTGCGGCACAGGATTCTCAACAATAGTGCTTAAAAATGCAGGATTCAAAGTTATCGGGTGCGACATTAACCCTAACATGCTAAGATTCGCGGCAAATAAAGGTTTGAAAATTATTGAATGCGACATGAAAAATTTGCCTTTCAGTGATGAAAGATTTGACTACTTAATCAGCATAAGCACTATTCAATGGGCTGACCCGAAAGACTACAGTAAAATACTGGAAGAAATCTGCAGGGTAATCAGCAAAGAAGCAATTATCCAGTTTTATCCTAAGAGTGAAGCAGAGTTTGATTACTTTTACGAAAAGTGCAGAAAATTATTCAAAGCCAATGTTGTCCTCGCCGGGGAGGGCAATAAGGGAAAGAAGTACGTAACGCTTAAAAAAAGGAAATGAATTAAAATTAGGTTATGGAAGCTATGATTGTTTTGTCAAAAGAGGAAACTAACAGTAAAATTAAGAAGTTAGAGAAGGAATTACTGGCTATTTTTCAGGAATTTAACGTAATACCACAGGAAGGCATTGCCACTGAAATGAGCTTCATGGTTGACATGCCTGAGAATGACTTGAAAAAGATTACAAAAATTATTGAAGAACGGGCAAAACCTCATGGTTTTGAATTGGAAGTAATAAAGCAATAATTATTAACTTCCTGTTCCAGTGTATTTAGCCACTCCGTAATAAAACCATTTAATTGATAATAATGTTAAAATTATTACTATTATTGGCGACAGCCAGTAAGCAAAAATTATTTCTTTGCCCAGAAAGAAACTTGCAGGCACGAAGCCGATGAATATTATTGGGAATACGAAAGTGAAGAATAACTGCATGCTTTTAGGGTATAAATTCATAGGCCACCTGCAGAACCTGCTTCTGATATTATCCAAATTATTCTGTATGGAATTAACATTTGTCACGAAGAATGCAAAAGTTATAACAAACAAATCCACTGCGAACATTGCAAGCAGTCCAATAATAACTAGGAAAATGAAGTATAAAATGTTGAATAATGATAATTGAAGGTTAATATTCGGCACTGCTATCCAGAACATTAAGAATGCAGTGATTAATCTGCCAATATTATCAATGTCAAAGCGTACGTAAAGAGTTAGCAAATTCAGGGGTTTTGTCAAATCCATATCCAAATCCCCTCTGCGAATCTCGCCGGGCATGTACCTGATTACAAAAAACATCTCGTAAATTCCCCTGATGAAAGTGTAAACTCCTATCATGAAAGTAATCTCGTAAAAACTCCAGCCAGGAACCCCTCCTCCTGTAGCGTCATAAACTGCGTAAGTGACGAAAATGCTCAGGAACCCCAGCACAACTGAGAGGAATATGAATAGGAAGAAACTGAACCTGTACTCTGCCCTGCTGGTTAAGCCGATAATTATTTGCTGTTTAATGTAGGATAATGCACTCATAATTTTTTAACCTCCCTGGCTCGTGAATTTTTTCCTGCCGATTCTGAACAATAATTTTGCAATAAAGTATAATATTATGAAAGCGATTAATTGCTGGAATAAAATGCTTAACGATTCATTAATAGTGAATTTTTCCAGGTAAATCATTATTGGGGAGTAGTAAATGTATTTGAACGGCAGGATGTTGACTATTGTTTTCATAAAACCGGGATAAAAATCAAGAGGTATTAATGCTCCTGAGAAAAAATTAAGCGCTGCCACTCCTAATAATTCGAAAAGGAAGTAACTCTCCTGCCAAAATGTTAACAAGCCCATAATGAAAAAGAACACGTTGTATAACAAGAAACTCATCAGCAAGCTCATGATGAACATTATTAAGTAAACTGGGTTCGTGTTTATTATGATGTCAAAAAATAATTTTAATAATAATAAGAGCACTGGCGCTTTAATCAGCATGCTCGGCAGCTTGTTCCCGAAAGCTTCGCTAATCATTGACCAGAAGAAATCCACAGGCATTAAAACGTATCTTGCAAAATCCCCGAACTTAATCACTTCCCCAACCATTCCAACAATCCATGTCCAGACGAAGAATCCGACTATTTGGCTGATTGCAAAATAAGTAATAGTTTCCTGCAAAGTGAATCCCTGAATTGTTGAAACTGCATTAAAGGCATAAATGGTTGTCCATAAGAACTGCACTATCAGGAAAACGAAAGGATTAATCAGCATGTCAACAAGGAAGTCCAGACGGTAAGCCATCCTGTCCTTTAATGCAATCTTCACAGTCTCATAATAAGTGTTAAAACTCATCAGGTTTTTCCCTCAAAAATGTTCCTTATTATCTCGTTCAAATCTGCCTCAATAATCCTTATGTCAATTACTTCCTTGCTTTCATCGCCCAGAACTTTCCTTAAAAAAGCGCTGACGCTTTCAGTTTTTTCAAAAATTAGTCTGTAAGTGCTTGTGCCTATCTTTTCAATCTCCTTGTCAAAAATTGTTTTCTGCTCCAATGGCTTGTTAAATTTTAAGTGCAGGGTTTTTGAGTCAACGTATTCCTTCTTCAGGTGCGAAATTTTGCCGTCAAAAATTACGCATCCCTCATTGATTATGATGGCCCTTTTGCAGATTTTGTCAACGTCGCCCATGTCATGGCTTGTGAATAATATTGTGGTGTTGAATTTCTTGTTAATCCTTAACAGGAAATCGCTTATTTTCTTCTTGCCTACAACGTCAACGCCTATTGTGGGCTCGTCAAGGAATACAATTTTAGGGTTGTGCATAAATATTAATCCTAATTCGCATCTCATGCGCTCCCCTAGTGATAATTTGCGCACAGGAGTTTTCAGGTAATCCTTAATTCCTAAATTATTCCTGACTACTTTCAGCCTCTTCCTGAAATCATCATCACTAATGTCATACATTGCCTTGAACAAGTGATAAGAGTCAATGGCCGGCACGTCCCACCACAAATTATGCTTCTGCCCGAAAATTACTCCGTAATTCCTGACAACCTTGCTCCTTTCTTTGAAAGGGTCTGACCCTAATACTCGCACGCTCCCGCTTGTGGGCTCTAAAATTCCTGTTAACATTTTTACTGTGCTGCTCTTTCCTGCACCGTTAGGCCCGATTAGTGCCACGCGCTCGCCTGCATTAATTTCAAAATTAATATTTTTGACTGCATTCTTAATGACGTAATCCCTTTTTATGAAGCTCTTAACCATTTCAAGAAAACCTGCCTCCCTCTTGTAAGTCTTGAAATTCTTGCACAAATCAGTAACTTTTATCTGGGCTTCTTCCATGAATAATTATAATAATGTGAAAACTTTTTAAGAGTATCTTTCCATATTATAAGTTATGATTATCAGGAGTCCTATTATTGTAGTCGTAGGGCACGTTGACCACGGGAAGAGCACTTTGCTTGACAAAATCAGGGAAACCGCTGTTCAGAAGAATGAAGCCGGAGGCATTACTCAGTGCATTGGAGCGACTGAGATTCCTGCGAAGAAGATTAAGGAAATTTGCGGAAAATTATTGGAGCAGATGAACTGCAATATTACTATTCCCGGATTGCTGGCTATTGACACTCCTGGGCATGAAGCGTTCACTAACCTGCGTAAAAGGGGTGGGAGCATTGCTGATTTGGCAATACTTGTGATTGACATTAATTCAGGGGTTCAGCCGCAGACTAAGGAAAGCATTGAAATATTGAAGCAGTTCAAGGTGCCTTTCATAATTGCCGCGAACAAGATTGACTTACTGCCTGGCTGGAAGAAGCAGAAAACTTTGTCTTTTGCTGAGAGTTTCAAGCACCAGGATAATGATGTTAAGGACAGGATTCAGAATAAGGTCTATAATTTAATGGGTGAATTGGGAAAGTATAATATTAACTGCGACTTGTTCAACAAAATTGATAATTTCACTCAAAGCGTTGCCATTGTGCCTTGCAGCGGAATAACTGGCGAGGGAGTCAGCGAATTATTGGCAATGGTCAGCGGTTTGGCGCAGAAATTCTTAACCAGTAATTTGGAAGTGACAAAAGGCAATGCTAAAGGCAGCATCCTGGAAGTTAAGGAAACCAAGGGTTTGGGCACCACTGTTGACGTGATAATTTATGATGGCGTATTGAGGAGGAACCAGTACTTGGTGACTATGGGAGAGGATGAGCCCATCATTACTAAGATAAGGGCTTTGTTAAAGCCTTGCGAGCTGCAGGAAATCAGGGACAAGAAGTGCGAGTTCGAGCACACTGATGAAGTGGTGGCTGCGTGCGGCATCAGAATCTCGGCGCCTGATTTGGAGAACGCGATTGCGGGTATGAGCGTTGAAAGCGCTGACAATTTGAATGATGCTGAGAAGATTGCAGAGAGGATGAAGAAGGAATTCCATGCAGTATTAATTGAGGGCGGGGATGAGGGCATTGTGTTGAAGACTGACAGTTTGGGCAGCCTGGAAGCCTTGGCTGGTTTTTTAAGGAGGAATAATATTAAAATCTCAAGCGCCGGCATTGGCAACGTTAACAAGAAGGACGTGATTAAGGCGTCTCATATGAAGGGGAAGAATTTGTATTACGGCATCATTTTAGGATTTAACGTGGGGGTGAATGAGGATGCTGAGAGGATAGCAGCTGAGGATAAAATAAAAATTGTTAAAGACAACATCATTTACCACTTATTGGATTCTTATAATGAGTGGAAGGATAAAGTTATGGAGGATTTGAAGAGGCAGGAATTAATGACTATTGCCCTGCCTGGCAAGATTAAAATAATGGGTGATTTCGTGTTCAGGAAGAGCAAGCCAGCAGTTATCGGGGTTAACGTTTTGCAGGGCAGTATTAAGCCTGGAGTTCAGTTAATGAAGGAGAGCGGCGAAATTATTGGAGTTATTAAGCAGTTGCAGGATAAGAATATTACTTTGCAGGCAGCGAAAGCAGGCGATAAGATTGCTTGCAGTATTGACGGCGCAACTTATGAGAAGGACTTCGTGGATAATGAAGTGTTATACACTAATATTCCTGAGAAGGATTTCCTGAAAATGAAGAAGGGCTTGAAGAGTTTCATGACTAAGAGTGAGGTTGAATTAATGCAGGAAATTGTGCAGATTCAGAGAAGGAATAATCATTTATGGGGTTTGGGCGGGTAAATCTTTTTCTTTTTGTTGATTAATTCTTCCAATACTTCCAAATCCTGCTTTAATTGTTCTGAAAATTTTTCCAGTAATGAATGTATGCTGATTTTGAAACTTTTCTCTTCATTGCTGAAATGAGTTTCAGCGCCGTCCTTTGTAAGGATTGCGTAATCGATTCCGTCGCAGAAAATGTTATTCTTGTTGGTGTAATTAATCACTCCTTTTATTATATCAACGAGTTCGTCAGTGCTTAAATCAGCGGTTATGTCTACTCCTTTTAAGTATTGCATTGCTGCTTCCCTGCCGCAGCCGTTAATGCAGTATTTTGTCCAGTTTATGTCTCCTGTTGCGGAAACGTCCAGTAATACTGGCTGTGATGAAGCATTGAATTTGAATATTGTTGCAAGCAGGAATTCGCTTAAACCAGTGTTAAAATTCCTGTCGTACAATAACATTTTGGAATTAAACATGTTATACTCTTTCTTGTGCACAACCTGCAAATCTGATATTCTTCTGATTTCAGGAGAGTAGAAAGATTTGATTATTTTCTCCAATTTGAAGGAGTTTTTGTAAAATTTGGTTAATTTTTTCACTGCTTTGTCGGGGAATTTGAAAGGGAACAGCATTTCCTGTATGAAATTGTCATCTTTGAGGAATGATTCAGTTTTTAGTAATAAGTCCCTAATTTTTTTGCCTGCAGTATTATTAGTTCCTGTTTGCGCAATTAGTGAGTAATTATCTTCTGATACTTCAATCTTCCTGCCATATCTGAATTCAATATTTCCAACATTTTTCTTGTCAAGAAATTCCAGAATTGACGGAAGGTCGTGCCTGAGATAAGTGCTGTATTTTAATCCTTGGATTAATTCATCAGCGTACTTGTTGGACTTTGACACTAACTTGTCCGCGCCTATAACAATACTTTTGTCTTTTTCTGACTCTAATCCTAAAATAATAGTCATAATTATAACATTTTTAAAAAAATTACTTTTATAAAACTTTTCAGTTATTCAGCGTTGAAAAATGCTTTTAAAATAGTCCTGTTATTATTATCTTTGATGGAATCTTTAAGCACTAAGGATTTTAAGCGCATGATTATGGAATCAACCAGTATTATCAGCGCAAAGAAGGAATACTTAAATTATATTAACGTTTTCCCTGTGAGGGACAGCGACACTGGCAATAATTTGTTAAACACTTTAAGCAATGTTAACTCATTGGATGATAATGTTTCATTGAAGAAATTTTTAAAGGATTTGAAGGAAGTTCTGCTGAAAGGAGCGCGGGGTAACAGCGGAGTAATATTATCGCAGTTTTATAAGGGGATGTGCGATTATTTGATGACCTGCAAACACGTCGGAGTGGAAGAATTTGCGAGGAGTATTGACAATGGTTATGAGACTGCTTACAAGTCAATTAATAAGCCTGTGGACGGCAGCATGCTCAGCGTTTTAAAGGGTGCGAGTATTGGGGCTTTAAGCGTTCTGGAAAAGACTGAAAACATTATTGACGTTTTGTTAAGCAGTTTCTCGTCTGCGCAGAAGTACTTGAAGGACACTATCAACAAGTTGCCTGTATTAAGGGATTCAGGAGTTGTTGACGCAGGAGGTTTGGGTGTTGTTTACATGCTCGGCG